>JBDHYS010000163.1:0-4667 GCA_039811505.1 Paludibacteraceae bacterium
CTTGCGGATGTTCAAACGTATCGGTAGAGCGTGTTTTAACCTCTACTACAACCAACCAATTATCTTTTTCAGCCACAATATCTAATTCCAATTTTCCGAAAAACCAATTCACATGCTTAATCCGATAACCACGCTCTCGAAGATAAGATTGAGCAAACAATTCTCCTTCATTTCCTAATTTATTATGTTGTGCCATGAGAATAAACGTATTGCTTATTAAGATTTACAAATTTACATTAAAAAAAATAAGTTTATAAATACGAATGTACAAAAGATTTCTTCCAAAAAAAATCTATTATATCATTTTGAAAGGTTTTTGTACTTCAAAATTACTTAAATTGAGGATATAATACTACTTTTGTAAAAAAGTTTTCATAAAAGTATGGCGAAGAATAAACCTCTACAACCAAGCATAACAAAAAAAACATCTCGAACAAATCGATGCACATTTCTTCTAAACGAAATGGAACAAAGAGCATTAGATAGGTACTTGTGCAAATATAAAATCCAAAATAAAGCTAAATTTATTAGAGAAGTCGTTATGTTTGAGGTAATTTCCCGTTTAGAAAAAGATTCCCCCACTCTCTTTGATACAATCGAAGAATAGTTGTTTTTTCATTTTTTTTAATATTTAATGGCACTGTTTTTGTCATTTTTTGGGTTGTAAAAAACAACAAACACACTAATTGTAACTTTATTTTTTGATGATTATAGTGATGAATTTATTAAAATCGATTAAATTTTTTGTTTTTATTATTGTTTTATCTCTTTTTAGCACCTCAGTTCAAGGACAAAAAATGGATAAGATTGAGCAATCCGGTGAATTTTATCTTCTTACAAATGAAATAGACACCGTACAAACAGAAATTTTACCCACTACGCCGGAACACAAATACATTTTTTTGAAAAACAATAGCGACAGTGTACTTTTTGTAGATAAAATTACATTTTGTCATCGAGCCGATTCGCTGATAAAATTACCCATTAGCAGATTAGACACTTTGCTCTACAACTCCAATCCACTCACATTGCCATTGGTTTACACCGGAAAAGATATCCATGAGGTCTGGGCAAAAAACCACAATTTGTGGACAGGACTTTATCCTGAACAAAAAACAATGTTTTACAACGTGGAACGAAAAGCACCGACATCAGAATTTGCTGTTGCGGAATTGAGAAAAGAGGCTCGAAAATACATTGCAAATAACAATATCCAGCTTTACACAACCACACTCGACAGACTTCCTCAATTAAGTACATTTATGTCGCGTCCCATTCAACGAAAAGGGATTCAAAAATTAGATGTGCATGATGATAGAATTGTACTGAATGCTACAAAAATTGAGTATAAAACCGTAACGCCAATTTATTGGTTAAAACGTGCAAATGCCATTTTGCAATTCTCTCAAAACTATATTTCGCCCAATTGGTATCAAGGAGGAAGCAGTAATCTGGCTTTTTTAAGCATTTTTTTAGCAGAATTTAATTACGACAACAGAAAAAACACACAATGGGATAATAAAATTGAGTGGCGTGTTGGATTTAATTCGGTAGAAGCCGATACGCTTAGAAAAGTGAGCACCAATGATGATTTATTACGCTATATTTCAAAATTTGGACTTCGTGCAAGCGGAAATTGGTTTTATTCCGTTTCGGGTGAGTTTTCTACACAATTATTCAATAATTATACAAAGGTAAATTCTCCCGATTTGAAAGCACGGTTTATAACTCCTGTGAGAGTGAATATCGGACTTGGAATGGATTATAAATACAAACAAACATTGTCTGTAATGATTGCTCCTGTCTCTTTTAAGTATATTTATGCCAACGATACAGTGAATGTTAAACCAAGTTTATTTGGAATAAAACCGGGTGAAAATCAATTAAAGCAGATTGGTAGTTCTGTCTTGTTTCAGTTGAAATATTCACCTATGGTCAATTGGGATTTAACTTCTAAGTTCTCTTTCTACACCGATTACAAAAAAATAGAAACTGATTTAGAGATTGTAAATAATTTTACCGTAAACCGTTTTCTTACCGCCCGCATTCTTATCAATCCACGTTACGATAATACAGTGATTCTAAAAGGGAGCGAAAAAGCCCGTATTCAATTTAAAGAATTATTGAGTTTTGGATTCTCGTACCGTTTTTTATAAAGGAAGATTAGACATTTAGATTGATACTATTTTGGATTTTTTACTTTACACTAAACTTATAGATGCAAGTATGCTTGTAATTATCACCAACATTTAATAAAGTTGACGGGAAACTTGAATTATTAGGACTATCCGGAAAATGTTGAGTTTCTAATGCAATAGCTTCACGGTATTTATGTTTATTGCCATACTTTCCTTCGCCAGAACCATCAAAAAAGTTTCCTCCATAAAATTGCAATCCAGGCTGATCTGTCCAAACTTCTAAGTATCGACCACTGTTTGGTTCGTAAAGTGATGCAGCTAATTGCACCGAATTATTTCCTTTTTTATCAAGCACCCAATTGTGATCATAACCTAATGCGTTAATTAATTGCTCATGTTCGCCGTTCACATCGGTTCCAATTAATTTCGGAGTTCTAAAATCAAAAGGAGTATTTTCAACTGAAAGCATTTCATTATTTGGAATCAAAACCTTATTAATTGGAGTAATATAACTTCCGTTTATTTGTAACACATGGTCATTAATTGTTCCTTTGCCCTCCCCTTTCAAATTAAAAAAACTATGATTTGAAAGATTTATTACCGTTTGTTTATCTGTTTTTGCACTATACGTGATTATAAATTCGTTGTTTTTAGTTAATTTATAATTCATTTCGATCGAAAGATTTCCGGGAAAACCTTCTTCACCGTCAGGAGAAAGATAAGTCAGTGTAATTTCATCGTTTTTCAGACTTTCAACATCCCATACGACTAAATCAAGTCCTTTTAATCCTCCATGAAGTGTTTGACCATTGTTATTTATGGGCAATTGATATACGCTGTCATTTATTGTTAATTGTCCATTAGCAATACGATTTGCATAACGACCAACAACGCATCCTAAAAATCTTTCTCCTTCAAAATCAATATATTCATCTATGGTTTTATGACCTAAAACAACATCTTCATAATCCCCATTTTTGTCAGGAATCCATAGCGAAACAACTCTTCCTCCAAAATTAGTTACTTGCATTGTTATATCACCCGATTTTAATGTGTAAAGATCAACATGTTTATTGCTTACTGTTTTTGAAAAAGACTCGTTTGGAAGTAATGATAAGTTTGATTTATTGCAAGAGTATAACCCCATCATAACAACAGTAAGTAGAATTAAAAAAGAAAAATTTTTTGTTTTCATACTATTTAATTTATTCATAAAAAACTATTTTAATTTGAGTCGTAGTGTGTTTGCAATATAATAAAGCAATCAAAAAAGTTGTTTATTTTGGGAAAATTCCGTTTGTTCATAGTTACAAATATACATATCTCATATCCGTCATTTCGAATTAAATACAAAACCTTCTAAAATATTGTTCAAACATTGTCAAAGTAGTAAAAAAGTATCACAATGAAAGGCGAATATCTTTATTAATAAATGGCTCATTACCCTCATTCGGAAAAGTTAACGTGTAGATACTTTTCTCCCCTTTTTTCTCCTTTAAAACAGCTCCCTCAATTTTTTTTACGTTTACTCTTTCAAATACTTCAACATCATACGATGCACCGGGTATTCCAGCTAAAGTTAATTGATAGGTTTGTGTTTGGGGATCAAATCGTTCTTTCTCTATCTTAAGATGAGTGTCCTTTTCGTAAGGTTTAATATAATGTAGGTTATGAAAAACGCCTATTCCACCATTTGTGCGAATCTCTATATCGTCTTTTTCATTTAACACCATAGCAGGTATTTCCACCTTTGTATTCTGCACCATATTTGACACTTTGAAATCAACATCCTTTCCATTTACTCTAACAGATATGATTTGAGTGGCTAAAGGCAACACAGTCGAAAAATCCACTTTAATTTTGTCCTTCGCAGTGGAGCTGAACGAATAGTGATAAGCTTCATCAGTTCGTTTGTAGGTTAAATGGACAGTCTTCTTTCCAATGTGGATATTATTAACGTTTGCAAAATTCCAATCAACTGGGAAACCCGGACTAAGAGATAAAGAGTTGTTGAATGCGTCAGCCTTTAATCCCAACATTCCATCTGTAAGAGAAAGCACACTCATGGCAGTAGACCACTGCTGGTGTGTACAGATACCTGAAAATGCAAGGGCATCACCGGCAATAACCTCGGGCAAGTTACCGTAATCCCAATAAATGTAATTTTTGATATTTCCAAGCACATGTCTGAATCCCTGCATGTATAATCCCGCATTATACTCTTCAAGCGATGCTTTACCTGTAAAAAATGGCCAGATATTTCCATAATTATAACCACCAATGGCATAGTATGGACTATCATAACCAACCATTCTTACTCCCCAATCAGTAGAGTAGTATTTTGTTGAAAAATTTTCAGCTGTTTTAATTGCTTTCTGTTGTTCTGCAAGCCCGAAAAAAAGAGGAGTGCCTCCTAACACACATTTTTCTTCCTGATAAGAACCATCTTTCATCAGACCATGATTAAAAAAACCTAATTTTTCGTTCCAGAAATTATTATTTATTTTTTGTACAACAATATCCATATCG
>JBDHYS010000164.1:0-4654 GCA_039811505.1 Paludibacteraceae bacterium
AAAAGGAGAATCTATAGCTCTTGTCGGATCATCGGGATCAGGAAAATCTTCGTTGGCTTTTGATACACTCTACGCCGAAGGACAAAGAAGATACGTTGAAAGTCTTTCTGCTTATGCACGTCAGTTTTTGGGTAGAATGGCAAAACCGGAAGTGGACTACATTAAAGGCATTCCTCCAGCCATCGCTATTGAGCAAAAAGTGAACACTCGCAATCCACGCTCAACAGTTGGCACTTCAACCGAAATATACGAATACATAAAATTGCTTTATGCCCGAATTGGTCGCACTTTTTCGCCTGTTTCCGGCAATGAGGTAAAAAAACACGATATTAACGATGTGATAAAACGTATATTTTCCTATCCTATCGGTACTCGATTTATGATTCTTTCTCCTATAATTATTGGAAAAAACGAATTGTTGAGTGAAAAACTAACGTTTTATCTTCAAAATGGATTTAGCAGAATACTTATTGACAATGAAATATACAAGATAAATGATATTGATGAAAAATTAATTGTAAAACCGGAAAAAAGAAAAATTTACCTTCTTGTAGATAGATTGACGGTTGATGATTCAAAAGAGACCATCAGTCAAATGACAGACTCTGTCGAAACTGCTTTTGCAGAGGGAAAAGAGAAATGTGTGTTGCAATTTCAAGTAGAAGATCAAATAGAAACAGCCGTTTTTTCAAAAGAATTTGAAGAAGATGGAATCAGTTTCGAGCAACCTAACGAACATCTTTTTAGTTTCAACAATCCATTGGGAGCATGTCCCGTTTGTGAGGGTTTTGGGCGAATCATCGGTATTGACGAAGATTTGGTTATTCCCAACAAATCACTTTCTATTTATGACGATGCAGTAGTTTGTTGGCGTGGCGAAGTAATGAGCGAGTGGAAAAATGAATTAATCTACAATGCCGATAAATTTGATTTTCCAATCCACAAACCTTACTATGAATTAAGCGAAAATCAAAAAGAAACACTCTGGAATGGTAATGAATATTTTGGTGGAATAAATGCTTTCTTTGAGTTTCTGCAATCCAATCAATACAAAATTCAGTATCGCGTGATGTTGGCACGATACAGAGGAAAAACAACTTGCCCCACTTGCAAAGGGACACGTTTGAGAAAAGAAGCTTCGTATGTTAAAATAGGTGGGAAATCAATTTCAGAATTGGTGGTTTTACCCGTTTCAAAACTGAAACATTTTTTTGAAGAATTAACATTAGAAGAACACGAAACAATCACTTCCAAAAGACTTTTAATTGAAATAAACAAACGGATACAATTTCTTCTCGATGTGGGATTGAGTTATCTGACATTGAACAGATTATCCAACAGTTTATCGGGTGGCGAAAGCCAACGGATAAATTTAGCAACTTCCATTGGGAGCAGTTTAGTCGGGTCACTTTATATTTTAGATGAACCTTCCATCGGACTTCATCCGCGTGATACAAATTTGCTTATAAAAGTGGTCAAAGAGTTACGGGATTTAGGAAATACGGTAATTGTTGTTGAGCATGATGAGGAAATAATGCGTGCTGCAGATTATATTATTGACATTGGTGTCGGTGCCGGAAGAAATGGTGGAAGTGTGGTTTTTCAAGGAGATGTGGAAGATTTGCTTTCAAAAAGTCAAAACATAACAAACTCTCACACATATAACTATTTGGCATACAAAGAACAAATTCCCATTCCTGCAAAAAGGAGAAAATGGAATAATTACATTGAAATCACCGGTGTAAGAGAAAATAATCTGAAAGGGATAGATGTAAAATTTCCGTTAGGTGTAATGAGTGTTGTTACGGGCGTAAGCGGTTCGGGAAAATCATCGTTGGTAAAGAACATTCTTTACACTTCTCTTAAAAAATATTTTGATGGCGTTGCCAATCCAACGGGCAATTTTAATGAGATAAAAGGAAGCTTGCATTTAATAAAATCGATTGAATTTATAGACCAAAATCCAATTGGACGCTCATCACGCTCCAATCCAATCACTTACATAAAAGCATACGATGACATTCGAAAGTTGTTTTCCAATCAACAATTATCAAAACAAATGGGCTACAATCCTTCATTTTTCTCATTTAATACAACAGGAGGTCGTTGTGAAGAATGTCAAGGAGAAGGAACCATTACGGTAGAAATGCAATTTATGGCAGATTTGGTTCTTGAGTGTGAACATTGTCATGGAAAAAGATTTAAAACAAGCATTTTAGAAGTAAAATACAGAGATAAAAACATTGATGACGTGCTGAATATGACTGTCAATCAAGCTATTGAATTTTTCTCTGAAAATAACGCTACAATCGAAAAAAGTATTGTCAAACGGTTGAAACCGTTGCAAGATGTGGGAATCGGTTACGTAAAACTCGGTCAATCATCAAGCACTTTATCGGGTGGCGAAAGTCAGCGGGTAAAATTAGCCTCTTTCTTAGCCAAAGAAAAATCCGAACCTACCCTTTTTATTTTTGATGAACCCACAACAGGTCTTCATTTCCATGATATAAAAACTTTGCTCACTGCATTGGAAGCACTAATCGACAGAGGGCACACAGTTATTATCATTGAACACAATTTAGACGTAATAAAATGTGCTGATCATCTAATAGATATTGGACCGGAAGGTGGAAATGAGGGTGGAAACATTGTTTTTGAAGGTTCGCCCGATGAAATCATCAAATGCAAAAACTCCCACACAGGAATATTTTTGAACGAAAAAATGAAAATCAAATAATTGATATTATGACACTCAAAACACGACTTTTTACATATTAAATCGTTAAATTTTAGTATGTAGAATAAAAAAATTATCTTTGTGTACTCATTTTGTAAATAATATACATTTAGAACAAAATAATATTTTTTAATAATTAATTTTTATATGTCACAATCAAACGTTAAAAGAGTTTATACTTTCGGAAATGGAAAAGCCGAAGGTAAAGCAGATATGAAAAATCTGCTTGGTGGCAAGGGTGCAAACCTTGCAGAAATGAATCTTATTGGAGTTCCGGTACCTCCGGGATTTACTATTACAACAGATGTTTGTAATGAGTACTATGAAGTTGGAAAAGATAAAGTGGTAGAACTTTTGAAACCAGAAGTAGAAAATGCCATTGCTTACCTTGAGGGATTGATGAATTCAAAATTTGGAGACATTGAAAACCCACTTTTAGTATCGGTTCGTTCAGGTGCTCGTGCTTCTATGCCGGGAATGATGGATACTATTCTTAATCTTGGTCTGAATGATGCGGTTGTAGAAGGAATGTCGCGTAAAACAGGAAATCCTCGTTTTGTTTGGGACTCATACAGACGTTTTGTTCAAATGTACGGTGATGTTGTATTAGGAATGAAGCCCGAAAACAAAAATGATCACGATCCTTTTGAATTAATTATTGATGAATTAAAAAAAGAAAAAGGGGTAGAATTAGATACAGATTTGACCGTTGAAGATTTGAAAGAATTGGTAGCTCGCTTCAAAGCTGTAGTAAAACAACAAACAGGACACGATTTTCCAGATAACGCTTACGAGCAACTTTGGGGCTCTGTAACAGCAGTATTTAACTCATGGATGAATGATCGTGCAATCCTTTACAGAAAAATGGAAGGAATACCTGCAGAATGGGGAACTGCTGTAAACGTACAAGCAATGGTGTTTGGAAATATGGGCAATACTTCAGCAACAGGTGTTTGTTTTTCACGCGATGCTGCAACAGGTGAAGACCAATTTATCGGCGAATACTTAATTAACGCACAAGGTGAAGACGTTGTGGCAGGAATTCGTACTCCTATGCAGATTACAAAGATTGGTTCACAACGTTGGGCTGAATTGGCAAATGTGCCAGAAGATGACAGACGTACTATGTATCCATCGTTAGAAGAAGCGATGCCAGAGCAATACAAAGAGCTTGACGAACTTCAAACCAAACTTGAAAATCATTACAAAGATATGCAAGATATGGAGTTTACAATTCAAGAAGGTAAACTTTGGATGTTGCAAACACGTAATGGAAAACGCACCGGTCAAGCAATGGTAAAAATTGCTATGGATATGTACAAACAAGGCTTAATTGATGAAAAAGCAGCTTTATTACGAGTAGATCCAAATAAATTGGACGAACTTCTTCACCCAATTTTTGACTCAAAAGCATTAAAATCGGCACAAGTTATTGCAAAAGGTTTGGCTGCATCTCCGGGTGCTGCAACAGGAAAAGCAGTGTTTAGCTCGGACGATGCTGCTGAATGGGCTGCACGTGGCGAAAAAGTGATTATGATTCGTGTAGAAACTTCTCCAGAAGACTTAGCAGGAATGGCTGCCGCAGAAGGAATTCTTACAGCAAGAGGCGGTATGACTTCTCACGCCGCTGTAGTAGCACGCGGTATGGGTAAATGCTGTGTATCCGGAGCCGGTTCATTGAAAATTGATTACGCATCCAAAACGATGGAAGTAGATGGTCTTGTAATCAAAGAAGGTGATTTTATCTCATTAAATGGCTCAAATGGTGACATTTACAAAGGTCAAGTTCCAACAAAAGATGCAGAGTTAGATGAAGATTTTGCAGAATTGATGAAAATGGATGATAAATATGCTAAATTGAAAGTAAGAACAAATGCTGACACGCCAGCCGATGCAGCAGTTGCACGTAGTTTTGGA
>JBDHYS010000165.1:0-4621 GCA_039811505.1 Paludibacteraceae bacterium
TTAATTTTTTATTCCAATTCTGTCCAAAATCCTTTACAAGTTGAACTTGCCGAAAAACTTGGAAAACTTTCAGGTTACGAAGATTATTCACTTTTTCTAATAAATTCCGGAGCCGAAGCAAATGAAAATGCTCTTAAATTGGCATCTTTTCACACGAGAAGAAAAAAAGTTATCTCCTTTCAAAAATCTTTTCACGGACGCACTTCAGCAGCGGTAAAAGTAACGGATAATCCAAAAATTGTAGCACCAATAAACAATTCTATTGAAGTTGAATTTTTACCTTTTGATGCTATTGAACCTGTAAAAAACGCATTGGCAAAAGAAGATGTTTGTGCCGTTATCATCGAAGGGATTCAAGGAGTAGGTGGAATAAAAATTCCGTCCGATAATTTTCTGGGACAATTGGAAATAGAATGTAAAAAAACAGGAACAATTCTTATTTTAGATGAAATACAATCGGGTTACGGACGAAGTGGAAAATTCTTTGCACATCAATTTTCAGCTGTAAAACCCGATATAATTACAGTTGCCAAAGGAATGGGAAACGGATTTCCGATAGGAGGTTTATTAATAAATCCGAAATTGAAGGCAGAACATGGTATGTTAGGCACAACATTTGGAGGAAGTCATTTGGCTTGCAGTGCCGGAATCGCCGTTTTAGATGTAATGAAAGAAGAAAATCTTATCGAAAACAGTGCAGAAATTGGAAATTATATCATTTCGCAACTCAAAACATTTAAGGACATCAAAGAAATAAGAGGTCGAGGATTGATGATTGGCATTGAAATGGACTATCCTGTGAGTGATTTGAGAAAAAAAATATTATTTGAACAAAAAGTATTTACAGGTGCAAGCGGAACAAACATTATCCGTTTACTTCCGCCACTTTCTGTTTCATTAAAAGAAGCCAATCTATTTTTAGAACGTTTTGAGAATAGTTTAAAAAATTAAAATCATCAATGATTGAATTAGAAAACAAAAAAATAGTTACCAAAATTATTGAAGGAATTCAAGAAAAAAAAGGGAAAAACATCGTAGTGTGTGATTTCAACAAACTAAAAGATGCTCCTTGTTCCTATTTTGTGATATGTGAAGGCGACTCCAATGTTCACGTAAACACAATCACTTCGTCCATTGCCGATTGGGTGTTGAAAGAGGCTAATTACAAACCTTATGCCGTTGATGGACTTGAATATTGCCATTGGGTTGCGATGGATTATGCTCAAATTATCGTTCATATTTTCCAACAACCTTTTCGCAGTTTTTACGATTTGGAACATCTTTGGGAAGATGCCGATTTGAAAATCATTCCAAATATAGATTGAACAAAACAAACAGTTGATCAAGATTGTTAAATATGACCAACGTCTTTTTTGATGATAAAAAATTAAATGCACAAGAATTTATAATATATTTTATTAATGGCAAATAAAAACGACACCAACAATAAGCCACAAAACAAGCAGATTAAAAAACCAAAATTTAATCTGAGTTGGCTCTATTTTCTAATTTTATTTTTTCTGATTAGTAGTTTTTTCTTCGGAAAAGATAAAACACAGAAAGAAATATCTTGGTCAACTTTTGAAACTTATTTGAACAGCGGATACATTGAAAAAATTGATGTTTTTACAAATAAAAAAACGCTGCAAGCAAGTGTTTTCAAAGATTCTGCCCAACGAGTTTTTGGAAAAGATTTAGAAACATACGAAAAAGATCGTTTGGTTTCGACCAACATTCCATCCTCAGACAATGCTGTTCTTCAAGCTGTTGATAAAGCACGTGAAAGAACAGGACAAAAAATTGAAATAAAATTTAATCAAGACACTGATTATATGAGTGTTTTCATTATGTTTTTTATGCCTATAATTCTTTTGGTATTTCTATTTTGGGTGCTAAACAGAAGAATGATGGGAATGGGCGGCGGAGGTAGCGGTGGAATTTTTAACGTAGGAAAATCAAAAGCACAACTTTTTGACAAAGGCGATACGAAGAATAAAATTACGTTCAAAGACGTTGCAGGTTTGCAAGAGGCAAAACAAGAAATCGAAGAGATAGTAGCTTTTTTGAAAAATCCTTCAAAATACACCGAATTGGGAGGAAAAATTCCAAAAGGAGCTCTTTTAGTGGGACCTCCGGGAACAGGGAAAACGCTTTTAGCAAAAGCAGTAGCAGGCGAAGCCGATGTTCCATTTTTTTCAATGTCGGGTTCTGATTTTGTAGAGATGTTTGTCGGTGTTGGAGCTTCAAGAGTTCGTGATTTATTTAAACAAGCAAAAGAAAAATCACCAAGTATTATTTTTATCGATGAAATTGATGCAGTCGGAAGAGCAAGAGGAAAAAATGCGAATTTCGGTGGAAATGACGAAAGAGAAAACACACTGAATCAACTACTTACAGAAATGGATGGATTTGGCTCCAACAGCGGTGTTATCATTTTAGCAGCCACAAACAGAGCCGATATTTTAGACAAAGCCCTACTTCGTGCCGGAAGATTCGATCGACAAATTCACGTAGATTTGCCCGATGTGCACGAACGAAAAGAAATTTTTAAAGTTCATCTTCGTCCCATAAAAATTGACGAAAGTGTGGATATTGATTTTTTATCGCGTCAAACTCCCGGATTTTCCGGTGCCGACATTGCAAATGTGTGTAATGAAGCAGCTTTGATTGCAGCTCGCCACAACAAATCATTTGTTGAAAAACAAGATTTTTTAGATGCGGTAGATAGAATTATTGGTGGTTTGGAGAAGAAAAATAAAATCACAACATTGGCAGAAAAAAAATCAATTGCATTTCATGAAGCCGGACACGCTACAATCAGTTGGAAATTAGAACACGCCAATCCTTTGGTAAAAGTTACGATTGTGCCGCGTGGAATGGCATTAGGAGCAGCTTGGTATTTGCCCGAAGAGCGACAACTGACAATTAAAGAACACATGCTTGATGAAATGTGTGCAACTTTGGGTGGTAGAGCCGCAGAAGAGGTTTTCTTAGATCAAACTTCTACTGGTGCACTCAACGATTTGGAAAGGGTAACAAAACGTGCTTATGCGATGGTTGCTTATTTTGGAATGAGCGAAAAATTACCTAATTTGAGTTATTACGACTCTTCGGGAAGTGATTACGGCGGATTTACAAAACCTTACAGTGAATCTACTGCCGAAATGATTGATCAAGAAACAAAATTAATCATTGAAGAGCAATATGAACGTGCAAAACAAATTTTGAAAGAAAATGCTGCTGGACACAACGAATTGGCAAATTTATTATTGGAACGAGAAGTGATTTTTGCAGAAGATTTGGAAAAAATATTTGGAAAACGTCCTTGGATTTCGAGAAGTGATGAGTTGATGCATTTAAATGATGAGATGAATAAAAAATCATTAGAGGAAAATACGAAAACTTCAGAGGAGAATTTTGATGGTGTAAAAGAAGTTTCTAAAACAGAAATTACGCGTAAAAAAGATTCAGTAAAATCTGACGAAACAGAAGATAACAAGGAATAAGAAAGTTGTTACAAGTGGAATTTTTTGCATAAAAATTTCACTTGTCGCTTTTCTATTTTTCAATTTAATTTTTGCATATTTCCATACTTTTGATATAAAACAACTAACAAATCGATAGTTTTTAAGGATTTTTAACGCATTTAATCCTATTTTTCTTTGTTAGATTGAAATGAATGTATAAATTTGCAACCCAATCATTTAAAATATCATTAATTAAACTTAAAAACGACTTTTGCCTATTGAAGAAAATTACTTAATAATAAACCCCCAAAAATATTGAGTAATGAAAAATATTCATCAGTTACCAGACGAACAATTGGTACAACTTTTTAAAGAAGGCAATACAGATGCGTTTCAGGTTTTATTGGAAAAATATAAATCCAGAATCTACACCTATATTTTTCTGATTGTGCGAAACAAAGAACTTGCAGAAGACATTTTCCAAGATACTTTTATAAAAGCTATTACTACCATTAAACTGGGAAAATACGTTGAATCCGGACGTTTTTTGGGTTGGATAAATCGCATTGCCCACAATCTTACAATAGATTATTTTAGACGTGAAAAGAACGAAAATACATTTTCGACCGATGGTTTGGAGTATGATTTTGTAAACAACTCAAAATATTCTGAAAAAAGCGTAGAAGATGTGATTTCTAATGAGCAAGTTATGATTGACATTGTAAGTTTAATTGATTATTTGCCGGAATCGCAACAAGAAGTTGTGCGAATGAGATTTTTTGAAGATTTGAGTTTCAAAGAAATTGCTGAACGTACCAATGTAAGCATAAATACAGCTTTAGGACGAATGAGATATGCGTTGATGAATATGCGAAGAATAGCAAATGAGAAAAATGTTTCTTTAGAGATAAAATAATTTTTATTTTATATACTATAATTCATAACTATACGTTTGATAATAAACACTAAACTCAAACGTGCTTATGAAGAAAACTTCTACTCAATCTTCCACTTTTCAGTTACATAATCAGACTTTACTTTCGGGTGAAGAATTTGTCCCAAGCGAAAGGACAATACAGAACATTATGAGCTTTGCAGCTGCATACACGACTGAAAAAACAACAGATGATCATTATGTTTCATTTATGCTAAAT
>JBDHYS010000166.1:0-4601 GCA_039811505.1 Paludibacteraceae bacterium
CGTATCGAGTGGATATTTTTACTGAAAAATCGGCTTTTTCGTTAGAGGATTCCTATTTTTATTTATCCGAAGCAAAAAAGATGGGATTTGAAATAACTGTACACGGTGATCAATTTTCAAATAATACGGCGAATTTAGCTGTGGAATTGGGAGCAAAATCAATCGATCATTTAGAATATGCAGACGACAAAGAAATTGCTATTTTGGCTGCAGGAGAAACAGTTGCAGTGGTGTTACCGGGTGCGTCAATCGGCTTGGGAGAGCGTTTTGCTCCGGCACGAAAATTATTGGATGCCGGTTGCTCGTTAGCGATTGCTTCTGATTGGAATCCGGGAAGTGCTCCGATGGGAAATTTATTGACTCAGGCTGCAATTTTGGGAACAATGGAAAAACTCTCAATGGCTGAAACTTGGGCAGCAATGACTGTGCGTGCCGCAAAAGCATTAGACAGAGATGATATTGGCGTGATTGCAGTTGGGAAAAAAGCTAATTTTGCTATTTTTCCAACAGATAATTTTGCCGAAATATTATATAAGCAGGGGCAATTAATCCCCGATTTAATTATTTCTAATAAGTAACAAAAAAACGATATATTTTATGAACCAACTTATTGAATGTGTTCCAAATTTTAGTGAAGGGAACAATCTAAACACAATAAATCAAATTGTAGATGCAATTAGCTCTGTTGACGGAGTTAAAGTGTTAGATGTTGATCCCGGAAAAGCAACAAACAGAACCGTTGTAACGTTTGTAGGAAATCCTAAAGCAGTTTGCGAAGCGGCTTTTCTTGCAGTGAAAAAAGCATCGGAATTGATTGATATGAGCAAACATCACGGTGAACATCCTCGTTTTGGTGCTACTGACGTTTTGCCACTTATTCCGATAAAAGGAATTTCGATGGAAGAAACGGTGCAATATGCTCATTCACTTGGCAAAAGAATTGGTGAAGAATTGGGTATTTCGGGCTATTTCTATGAATTTGCTTGTACGGAAGAAAAAAGGAGAAATTTGGCTTCTTGTCGTTCGGGTGAATACGAAGGTTTGGAAAAAAAACTCACAAATCCGGAATGGAAACCCGATTTTGGTGCTGCAAAGTATACAGAGATTACAGTTAAATCGGGTGCAATTGCTGTTGGAGCTCGAAATTTCTTAATTGCCTACAATGTCAATTTAAATACAACTTCTGTTCGATGGGCAAATGGAATTGCTTTCGATATTCGTGAAAAAGGGAGAATAAAGCGAGAAGGAGGAACTTTAACGGGAAAAATTATCAAAGATGAATCTGGAAATCCCGTTTACTCACCCGGAATGTTAAAAGGAGTAAAAGGAATTGGTTGGTTTATAGGAGAATACGGAATCGCACAATTGTCTTTTAACATTACAGATACCACCGTTACCACTTTACATCAAGTTTTTGAAGCGGCTTGTGAAAGAGCTGCAGCAAGAGGAATTCGTGTTTCGGGTTCGGAATTGGTCGGTTTGGTTCCGTTGGAAATAATGCTTGATGCGGGAAAATATTTTTTGAAGAAACAACATCGCTCAGTTGGTATTTCAGATGAAGAAATAATTAAAATTGCTGTAAAATCAATGGGTTTAAGTGAATTATCTCCTTTTGATCCAAAGAAAAAAATCATAGAATACTTGCTTGATGAAGATGTCGAAAGTAAATTGTCAGAAATGAGCGTTAAAAAATTTATTGATGAAACAGCATCTGAAAGCCCTGCTCCCGGTGGAGGTTCTGTTTCTGCTCTTATTGGTGCACTTGGAGTTTCGCTTGGAATGATGACGGCAAATTTAGCTGCTCACAAAAGAGGTTGGGAGGAAAAATGGGAAGAT
Source organism: Paludibacteraceae bacterium (assembly GCA_039811505.1). Taxonomy (GTDB): domain Bacteria; phylum Bacteroidota; class Bacteroidia; order Bacteroidales; family Paludibacteraceae; genus UPXZ01. The sequence continues at coordinate 1,837 of JBDHYS010000166.1, forward strand.
TTTTCTACAATTGCTGAAAAAGGGAAAATTTTACAACAAAAACTTTTACATTTAATTGATGAAGATACAAAAGCATACAATGAAGTTATGGCAGCGTTTAGTTTGCCAAAAAGCAACGAACAAGAGATAAAACACCGATTAGAATCAATTCAACAAGCCACAAAATATGCCATTGAAATTCCTTTTCTTGTAATGAAATCAGCTTACGAAGCAATGGAAATTGCTGAAACAATGACTATGATTGGAAATCCCAATACGGTTTCGGATGCAGGAGTTGCTGCTTTATCACTCCGCACTGCGGTTTTAGGAGCGGCATTGAATGTAAAAATAAACCTTACAGATTTTGAAGATGAAGATTACAAAACCGAAATGTTGAAAAAAGTAGAAGATTTAGAAGAGAAAACAAAATCAAAAGAGCAAGAAATTATGGAAAAAGTGAATGAAAAAATAACAAAACTTTGATTTTGTAGTATTTTGATTAAAAATAACTGTGAATTTTAATAACTTTCGCTCTTAAAATTAAATTTAGTTACTGTTGTGTGAAAATTTATTACATTTGTTCTTTGAAAAAATAGCGTATGGCAAAAACAAAAACAGTATATATTTGTCAGAATTGTGGATTTGATACACCAAAGTGGGCAGGAAAATGTCCGTCTTGTGGGGAATGGAATACTTTTGTGGAAGAAATTATCAGGAAAGAACCAAGTTCTCAAAAAGTGGTGATTGCAGGATTGGATTCAACCAAGCAAAAACCAATTCACATTGAGAAAATAGAAACAATTGAAGAAGAGAGAATTGACACGAAAAACAAAGAATTAAATCGAGTTCTTGGAGGAGGTTTGGTCAAAGGTTCGTTGGTGTTAATTGGTGGCGAACCGGGAATTGGAAAATCTACATTGGTTCTTCAAGTTGTGCTCAATATGAAAGGGAAGAAAACGCTTTATATTTCAGGAGAAGAAAGCGTTAGTCAGTTGAAATTACGTGCAGAAAGGCTCTCAATTAAAGATTCTGAATGTTTTGTGGTCAGTGAAACTTCATTGGAACAAATTTTTGTTCACGCACAAAATGTGCAACCGAATATTTTAATTGTCGATTCTATCCAAACAATCACTACAGAAACGATTGAATCTTCACCGGGAAGTGTTTCGCAAGTTCGTGAATGTGCAGCGGCTTTATTGAAATTTAGCAAAACGACAGATATACCGGTTCTGCTCATTGGGCACATCACAAAAGACGGGAGCATTGCCGGTCCAAAAATTTTGGAACACATTGTTGATACTGTTTTGCAGTTTGAGGGCGATCAACATTATATGTATCGGATTCTTCGTCCGATAAAAAACCGTTTTGGAAGTACTTCAGAATTGGGAATTTTCGAAATGCAGCAAAACGGACTGCGTGAAGTAAGCAATCCGAGTGAATTGCTTTTAACGCAAGACCACGAAGGATTAAGCGGAATTGCAATTGCTGCTGCTATTGAAGGAATACGTCCGTTTCTTATTGAAGTTCAGTCGCTTGTGAGTACTGCGGCTTACGGAACACCACAAAGATCCAGCACCGGATTTGATTTGAGAAGATTGAATATGTTGTTGGCAGTTTTGGAGAAAAGAGTGGGATTCAAATTGGCTCAAAAAGACGTGTTTATGAACATTGCAGGAGGGATAAAAGTGAACGATCCTGCTATTGATTTGGCTGTTATTAGTGCTGTTTTGTCATCAAGTATTGATGTGGCAATTGAACATCAGGTTTGTATGGCAGGCGAAGTGGGTCTTTCGGGTGAAATACGTCCAATAAATAGATTGGAACAGCGAATCCACGAGGCTGAAAAACTTGGATTTAAAAAAATGATAATTCCTCGAGTCAATTTAAAAAGTTTGGATTTGAAAAAAATAAATATTGAGCTCATTCAAGTAAAAAAAGTAGAAGAAGCATTTCGATTTCTGTTTAAAAACAATTGATTATTTGTGTTTTTCATCTTTTATTGGAGAAAATCCGATAAAGAAAGGCATTGTATTTGTAGAAAGCAATATAGCTAAAAAAAGATGAATAGAGTCAAAGAAAAAATGGTTCATTTTTATAAACCCAAAAAATGGTTTATAATTTTTGATATTGGAATAGTTTTATTTCTAATCAGTACTATTTTTTTATTTTTTCCATTGACTACGCAAGAACCATTTGTAAAATATGAAATTCCTTTGCTCTTATTCGTCATTTTATGGGTCTTTTTTTCATATATTTTCAAACGTTATCGCCCACTTCGGACACGCTCTTTCTTCAAGCAAATTTTCAGCTTATTTTATACCACCACTGCGGTTGTTTTTATTTTTGGAGTAGCTATTATAATACAACCAAACAGTCCCTATTCTGAACATGTTCTACTGACAATTATTGTCGGATTATTTATTACAGAGTATCTTGTTGTATTTCTGTATTTTGCGTATAAATATGCAACGCAATACGATTTACCTGAAGTCTCGTTGGAAAGCCGAATCAATGCCATTGCTCAATCATCTGAATTGTTGTCGAAAGATGCTGTGAAAGAACGAAAAAATCGGATTATTGAAAACAATGGAATTGGAGCTTTTCGCTTTTTAGAACAATATATAAGGTGGAATGAAACCGGGACTTTATTGTTGAAAGAGGCAAAAATAGGCGATCTCTCTAACTTGGATCAATACCAATATCATACTATTGTGCTGCAAAAAGCATTAAACAATATGAGAGGTATCAATAAAATGCTTCTTATTATAAATGATAAATTGCCGGAA
>JBDHYS010000167.1:0-4600 GCA_039811505.1 Paludibacteraceae bacterium
TGTACTTCAATTTCTTTATCCATAAAAATGGAAGCCGAAGCTTTAAATTTTTCTGTGTTTTCAGTAGTTAAATAGCGTTGTATTCCGTTTTTTGAACATTTTTCATCAATTTCAGGATGTCGGGACAGATAATCTTTAAGACTTTTTGCAACAATTTCTCCTTGCGAAATAATCGACACATCCGAAGGCAACATTTTTTCAATCTTTTCTCTCATCAAAGGATAATGCGTGCAACCTAAAATAACTGTATCTATCTGATTTTCTTTTACTTGCAAATTATCAGTATTTTTCTTTACAAAATAATCGGCTCCTGAATTTTTATGTTCGTTGTTTTCGATTAAAGGAACCCACATCGGACAAGCTTCTGAAAAAACGGTAATTTCAGGAAAAAGTTTCTTTATTTCAATCGGATAGGAATTGGATTGAACGGTGCCGGAAGTTGCAAAAAGCCCCACATTATTTGTTTTTGTATATTCACCAATCGCTTCAATAGTTGGTCGAATGACGCCTAAAACTCTCCTATTGGAATCAATTCTGGGCAAATCATTTTGCTGAATGGTTCGTAAAGCTTTTGCAGAAGCTGTATTACAAGCCAAAATTACCAATTGGCAACCTTGCTTGAAAAGATATTCGACACTTTGCAATGTGAATTTGTAAACAACTTCAAATGAACGCGTTCCATACGGAGTTCGGGCATTATCGCCGAGATAGAGAAAATCGTATTCGGGTAAAACTTTTTGAATTTCATTCAAAATCGTCAATCCACCGTATCCTGAATCAAAAACACCAATTGGAGCACTCATTTTTTCCATCTTATTTTTTATTTAGAGCAGAATTTCTCTCCCAAAAAACACCATCTTGATAGCCTTGAATTATTGGATTCAATTTGCTTAAATGTAGCCTTTTTTCCGTCCAAAGTGCATATTCTTTATTCATTTCCACACCAAAAAATTGCCTTTTCAGCTTTTTTGCCACAACAGAAGTTGTTCCCGAACCAAGAAACGGATCAAAAACAACTCCATTTGGCGGACAACTTGCCAAAATTAATTTAGCAATCAATTTTTCCGGTTTTTGTGTAGGATGATCAGTGTTTTCGGGCATCGACCAAAAAGGAATGCTAATATCGTCCCAAAAATTGGAAGGATACGTGATTCTAAAATTTCCTTCGTTTGTCTCTTCCCAATCTTTTGGTTTGCCATTTTCTTTGTAAGGAGCTATTACTTTTCTTTTCATTTTCACAGCATCCACATCAAAATAGTAGTCTTTTTCGTTTTTCACTCCAAACCAAATATCCTCCATACTATTTTTCCAATTGGATTTTGCACCACGTCCTTTTTCACGCTGCCAAGTTATCCGATTCAAAACGGTGAGATGCTCTTCCATCATAACTTGAAGTGCTGCCGTATTTTTCCAATCACCACACAAATACAACGAACCGTTTGGTTTGAGCAATTTCACCACTTTTCCAAACCACGAACGAAGATATTCGAGATACGATTCGTTACTTGTTTCGCTAAACCGAAAACCGTGAAAATTTCTGCTCAAATTATACGGTGGATCGATAATAATTAAATCGGCTGATTCTTTTGGCAACCAATCAACAACATCAAACAAATCGGATAAAATAGTTTTATTTTTTACCTGTTCGATTGATAATAGAACAGCTTTTTCAGGCACAAAAAGTTTTTTCGCAAACAAATTTCTTTCTTCGTCTGCGAGCGTTATAGTCTGATTTCTTGCTGCGCGTTGTTTCGTTGACATAAATCAAATAAAAAACGTAAAAATGAGTATCAGGAATTAAAATTTAACTTCAGGAGCTTTATTTGCACCTTCTTCTGCTTCAAAAGTTGGATTAACTTTGAATCCGAACATTCCGGCTAAAATACTTTTAGGAAATTTGCGAACTTGCACATTGTAATTTTGCACCTCTTGATTATAATCTTGACGTGCCACAGCAATTCTGTTTTCAGTTCCCTCCAATTGAGCTTGCAACTCGATAAAATTTGGATTTGCTTTCAAATTCGGATATGCTTATGTAATCATCATCAATCTTCCCAAAGCAGATGTTAATTGACCTTGTGCGGCTTGAAATTTATGCAATTTTTCAGGAGTTAAATTTTCTGGATCCACTGTAATTTGTGTCGCTTTTGCACGTGCATTTACAACATCTTCCAATGTGCTACTTTCATGTTTCGCATAACCTTTTACAGTTTCCACCAAGTTTGGAATTAAATCAGCACGTCTTTGGTATTGATTTTCTACGTTTGCCCATGTTTTTTTCAAAGTTTCTTGCGTGCTAACCAAACCATTATACGCACCAACACCCCAAAAAACAACAACTGCAACAGTTGCTAATAAAATAATTGTACTTTTTTTCATTGTAATCAAAAATTTTAAAATTAATATCTATTTAATTGATTTTTTACTACCATCTTCCAGAAGCTCCACCGCCACCTGTCATTCCACCGCCAAAACTTCCACCTCTGCCAAATCCGCCTCTTCCACTAAAAATAGTTCCTCCTGCAGCTCCGCCGGCTATCGAAGAATTTGTGCGTTGCAATCGCGGAATTTTTGTATCTTTATCTTCTTCATATCCGCAAAATTTACAATGATACGAAGAACGCAAAACACCCGAACTAAAATAAGTGGGCGAAATAATTGTTTTTTTCTTTTTAAGAATATATGCTTTTGTGTCGCATTTTGGACATTTTGAATATGCACTAAAAATATCCAATGCAAAAATTGCTTCATTTTGGCACGTATCGCAAACAAAAACATCGTAATCGACACTTTTTAGTTTTTCTTCAAATTGCTGCGAAAGTGCTAAATATTTATCCTCCCTTTCTTCGGATAAGAAACTCATTGAATTTCCACATTCATTGCATTTTATGGGTGCTTGGCGCACTTTTTTCATCTCTCTTTTTCCGTAAAAATAGGTAGGCAAAGCCACAAATGGCAGCGGGAAAAGAAAAAGGACAAAAGCAAAAGGCAAGGCAAAAAGGATGATAAAAAACGAAACAATCGGTAGAAAAAATCCAACAATAGAATATGCTGCTGAATTTTGCTCTTTTATAACTTTATAGCGTGATAAATTGGTAGTGAGCGATTGATTGTTTTTGGCTTGAACCACGACTTTATTAATCCAAAAAAACAAAAGTGTTAAAATAATTAGATAAATGGCAATTGCATAAGGAACTGCTTCTTTCCAATTTATCTCTTTTTTTGTTGTAGAATAATCAAAATTTTCTTGTTCTACGACTTGTATTATTCTGTTTACTCCAGCCAAAATTCCACCGTCAAAATCGCCCTCACGAAAAGCAGGAATAATGGTTTGAGAAATAATTCTCTTGGCAATAGCATCGGGTAAAATCCCCTCAACTCCCAATCCTGAACGAATTACAATCGTTTTTGCATCGTTCACAAGCAACACCAAAACGCCATTATTCACTTTTTCTTTTCCAATTTTCCAATGATTATAAAGTCGGTTGGCAAAATCATCAGGTTCTTCAAAACCAATGGATTCTATAGCTACAACAGCCATTTCTGTCCCTTTTTGGGCTCGAAGTAAAGCAATTTGATGGTTTAATTCAGAAACAGTACTTGGTAAAAGAATGTCATCAGGATTGCTTACAAAATTATTTGTATCTGTTGTTTGTGGGTTGGGTATGGATTCAACAGTATAAGAAATCCCCCATGCATTAAAAGCACAGATTAACAGAAAAAAAAATATAATCTCTTTTCGTTTCAATTTTTTTAATTTGCCATCGAATAGTTTAACCTAATCTTAAAAATAAGTGTAGAATAAGGTGGAATTAAACCCGATTTTTCACTTCCATAACCTAAATCAGCAGGAATGTAAAATTCAAATTCTTCTCCATGTCGCATTTGTAACAAACCTTCACGAAAACCCGCAACAACACTGCTTAAACTTAGTGGAACATTTTTTCCCGAATCAATTTGATTGCCATCAATATAAAATCTTGAATAATCGACCCAAACTACATCGGTCATATTCGGTTGTCTTTCAGAATTATTGGCAGGCATACTAATTCTTCGATAGCACAATCCCGTTTCTGTAAGCGTAAATCCGTCATCATTTTTGTGTGCTTCGTACCAATTTTTGTTGATTACTTTCCAATCAATATATGGGTCTGATTTATCACAAGCCACAAAACTCATCGAAATAGTGATAAACAATAAGGAACTAAATAGCAATGCTCTATATGATTTCATTAAAAATATAAGTTTAATAATATTCTCATTTTTTTGCAAAGATACGCAAAAAGTTGGTTAGTTTTTTTCAATTCTGAACGTTTGAGTTCCAATCCGATTGCCATCTACAAAAACATCAATCCGATACGTGCCAAGTTGCAGCACTTCATCCACAGTCCAATAAAGCACATCGCTGTAAGCTTCGCCGCCGTACTCAAAATCTTTCTTCAGCGAATATCCGATTTTACCGTTTTCATATTGGAAAGTTCCTCCACCTTTTGTCATCAATTCTTCATCGGGTCGTGATAATCTGAGATAAACCGTTTTGTAGCCCGGCTCGGCAGTGATATTTTTTCCAATAGTAAACGTAAATTTTATCGTTTCCGTT
>JBDHYS010000168.1:0-4556 GCA_039811505.1 Paludibacteraceae bacterium
TTTTCGCCTTTTTCGATGGAAAGGATTCGTCTGTTTTTAGATAATTGTAATCTAATCCGAAAGACCTAACAGGTTTTTTTTTACCTGTTAGGTCTAAAAACTTATTTACAGCGGCATAAACATTGGTCTTCCTGCTCCACGACCGGCAGGTGCGTTTGGGTGAGGCGGTCCCCATTGTTGGTTGTTGTTCATATTTTCCAATGTTTCTCGGTCTTTATCGTTTCCTCCTTTGAATTTATTGATTTTGTAAGTGAATCCTGCTAAGAAATAAGCGGGTAGAGCATTATTACTGCTAAATTCAATGTAGTTTTCACCCACAGTTTGAATAATGTTCTGTTGTTGGCGTAAAAGGTCAAAAACTTTAAGCGATAAAACTCCTTTTCCTTTGAATGAATTGAGTTCCACGCCGGCATTCCAAATTAATTGTGATGGATTGAAATCGCCATAGCCGCTTTGTTTTGTGAAATTCATTGTGGACGTAAATGTGAGCTTTTTTGTTGGTCTCAATCCTAAATTCAAACCGCTTGTCCAATCGTATGTTTCGGTATTTTTTGTGTTAAAGTTATTTTGTGAATTGGAATAATTTATTCCTCCGTTCAACGCTACATCTACAATTTCATGTGTGAAACTTAGTGAAATGTTTTCAGAAGTATTGTAACGAATTGTACTGCTCAAATCGCCTAAAATCAAATTTTCCAAATCGATATTTTCAAGATTTTCATTTCTCGAAGTGTAACCATATTGTTGTCTGACGCCCATTGATAATCGGTTTGAAAAATTGAATTTTTTCAAGAATGGTTGGTTATACATCGTGAAAATATTGGCATTGTATGGTGTTTCTTTTGAATTAATCGTTTGAATGTATCTTTTCCCTGTTTTATTATCGTAAATGCTGTTGGTGGTCAATTTATCTTTGTAAAGATTTCCAAACATTCCTACGCTAAATGAACTTAGAGATGTGGCATTAAATTTTGTGTACATCAATCGTAAAAAATGGTTAAATTCCGGATTTAAAGTTGGATTTCCTACAGTTTCATTCATTAAATCGGTGTTATTTTTTACCGGTTGCATTTGGTTTATAGAGGGTTGATTTGTTCTTCCACGATAATCTAAACGGGCAAAATTTCGTTTAGCAAAATTATATTGCAAACGGGCAATCGGAGCAAAATTGATCACTTCATTTTTTAATGGAACAACTATATTGTTGCTGTTTGTTCTGGTGCTATACGTTTGAGAAGGTTCGGCAGTCAAACCAAAAGTCATATTGTAAGTGGGATTCACAAATTTATAATTCAATTCGAGCGATTCTTTGAAGAAATTATTTTTAAATTCGTTGCTGTACTCACTGTTTTTTACATCGTAATTTCCATTGTTATCTCTGTCAAAAATTGACCGATCAGAATTTCTTAAATTTCCATTAAATGACAAAACGGATTCTAAAAAGTGATTTTTTGAATTTCCTAACGGCTCAACGTATGACATACGCACTCCAAAATTAAAACTTTCTGACCGATTTGTGTTTTTTTGATTTAATAAAATGGTCGAATCGTTGGTCGATTTTTCCGAAATATTCATTCCGTTATCTTCACTTTGCGAAACGTTGGCGTTAATTTGCGTTGTCAATGTTCGACCCGGTTTTGATAATTTTCGATTATAAATAACGTTTAATCCACCGTTTATATCCAATCCATTGCTCCAATTGTCCGTTTCGCCCCAACTTGTTGAGTCGTTTCCCATTAAATACAAATAATCTGATTTGCTATTTGAAAAAGAACGCGTAAATCCCATATTAGGTTGAAAGATAAAAGTATTGAGCGAATCGGGTTTCCATTCTACTTCTAATCTTAAATTGCCTTGGTAGTTGTTTTTATTTGAAAAGTTTTGTGAATTGTTTTTAAATATTCCGTCTTGCAAATAATTTTCACGTTCAGATTCTGAAATCACCAAATTGTCTGAATGATTGAAAGTTACATCACCACCGATAATAGTTTTGGTGCTCAAAGGCGAATTGATATTGTATCCTACGTTTTGTGTGGCTGTAATTCCGCTTCTTCCACCTCCAAAAAATCCGCCTCTTCCGCGTCCGCTTCGCATTGTGTTGGTGTTGTTTGCTCCTGCCGTAATCGTGGAGCGAACTTCATTGTTCATAATGTTGAGGAAAGAATTGGCATCGTACCTAAATTCCGGATTCAAATCCAAACCTGCACCGGCTTGCACATTTCCAAACACACCCTGTTTTTTATCTTTTCGAATGGTCAAATTGATAATTCTTTCCGTTTCTCCATCGTCAAAACCTGTTAATTGCGACATTTCAGACCTTTGATCTACAATTTGAATTCGATCAATCATATCGGCAGGAATGTTTTTTGTGGACATTTCAATATCGTTTCCAAAAAACTTTTTTCCATCTACTCTCACTTTTTTTATCTCTTCGCCATTTACCATTATTTTCCCATCAGAAGTGATTTCCACGCCGGGCATTTTCTTGAGTAAATCTTCCACAACGGCATTTTGTTCCGTTTTAAAAGCTGCTGCGTTGTATTCAATCGTGTCGCCTTTTGCTACCACTTGCAATGAAGTTCCTGTAACTTCTAATTCTTTTAGCAATTTTGAATCTTCTTCGATTTCAATCGTAGGCAAAAGCACATCTTTATCGGCAATGCGAATGTTTTGGAAATAATTGTTGTAGCCAACCATAGAAACTCCAATGGTGTAGTTTCCGTTTTTTATCGATTTTAATGTTACTAAACCTGTCGAATCGGTGGTTAAGCCTGATACATACGTGGAATCTTTTCCGCTCAGCAATCGTACTGATGCAAATTCGACTGGTTTTTTAGATGATTTGTCAATGATTTTTGTCTGAATTGTGTTGTGTTGTGCTGATAGTGTGAATGTTATAATTGAAGCAAGAGCGAGTAAAAAATTTCTTTTCATTGTGTAAATATTGAATCTTGTTTGTAAGGCTTTGTTGTTATTAGTTTTATTTAATTTGATAAATAAGTTTTTGTATTTTTGTAAAACACTATTTCACATAGACACTATTTTTGATAAAAAGTTTAAAGTAAACAAAATCTTTTGTAAAGTGTTAAACTCATTATAAATATTTAAGTATTTCAAATTAAAATAAATGAATTATGAAACGATTAAGTTCTCTTTTTATTTTCTTTTCGCTAACTTCTTTGTTGGCTTTTTCTCAATTTAGTTTACCGCAATTGCCGTATGCTTACAAAGCTCTTGAACCTCACATTGATAGTGTAACTATGCGTATTCATCACACGGTTCATCACGCCGCTTATGTGAATAATTTGAACAATGCACTTGTGAAATATCCACAATATGCAAAAATGGAACTTTCTGATTTATTAAAGCAGATAAATAAACTGCCTGCATCTATCCAAACTGCTGTTCGGAATAATGGTGGTGGTCATTATAATCATACCTTTTTTTGGGAAATAATGGCTCCGGCAGGAACTACAAAGATGTCGTCAGCATTAGAACAAGCACTAATCACAAACTTTGGAAGTGTAGAAGAGTTTAAGGAAAATTTTGAAAAAGCATCGGTTGGTCGCTTTGGATCGGGTTGGGTTTGGTTGATCCAAAAAGGTGATGGAACGCTTTATATTGAATCAACTCCAAATCAAGACAATATGTTGATGCCATTCAATACTTTGAAAGGGAAACCAATCTTGGCTATAGACGTTTGGGAGCATGCCTATTATTTGAAATTTCAAGCAAAACGGGCAGGTTATGTAAAAGAATTTTGGAATGTTGTGAATTGGGATAAAGTGGCTGAATTAGGTGGCTATTAAGTTAAATTGTAAGTGTTTTTGATGAAAAATGAGTTGAAGAAGTAATTGAAAACTATTCCTGAATAGTCTATTTAGATTATTTGGGAATGGTCATTTTCAGTTTAATTTATTTCATTTTTATTTATATTTTTTATTCTCTAACCGTGCAGTTTAAGAATAGTGGAATTTGGGTTTTCGCTTGCTCTTAGCATCGCTTTTGCCACTTCTTTTCCTGAAATTGGACGGAAAGTACGAAGCAATTCCACTTGATTTACGGCTTTCATAAATTTGACTCCAATCTGTTCTGTCCAACGTTTTTTCTCTCTTTCACCTTCTAATTGAACCGGGCGTAGAATGTGAATTGCATCGAAAGAGAGTTTTTGCACTTCTTCTTCCAATTTACCTTTTGTTTTCATGTAAAATGAAAATGATTTTGGACTGGCTCCTGCTGATGAAACAAGAACATACCTTGAAACTCCATTCTCAGCCGCTGTTTTTGCTACATTATATTGGTATGTAAAATCTACTAAATACTGTTTCTCCTTGCTTTTTGCGTCTTTTATCGTTGTTCCCATAGAGGAGAAAAGCACATCGCCTTTGATGTATGTTTTCCATTTTTCGATGTTGTCAAAATTGACAAGGTGTTCTTCTAATTTAGGATGTTTAATGCCTGTTGTTCGACGGGAAAGTGAGATTATTTTTTGGAAATTTACAGATTCTATCAGTTGGATGATTAATTCTTTCCCCACTAACCCTGTGGAACCGATT
>JBDHYS010000169.1:0-4540 GCA_039811505.1 Paludibacteraceae bacterium
TGGTTTGTAAATCGACCCCATAAATGCAATTTTCGATAATGTGTAGTTTCAATTTATACATATCATGCTCTTCCGCTACACCAATTTTTTCAAGAATAGTAATAATTCCGTTTAGAATACCCATCGGAAAAGCGCCCGAACCACAGGCAGGATCAAGAACTTTAATGTTAAGCAACGTCTTGTAAATTTCTGTTTGGTGTCTTTTGGTAGATCTTTGCTTATATTAAAATCTCCAAGGTGTTGTTGTAAATAGCAATGTAAACTTTCACTTACCATAAAATCAACGATTTCACGGGGTGTATAAAAACTACCCGATTGCTTGCGTGCCGATTCTTTGGTTTCGTTATTGAAAGCACCCAGCAAGTTTTCAAACACATTGCCAAGCAATTCGGGATCAAGTGCAACATGCACATCTCCAGGCGCATTTTCCTCCACAGTAAAATTGTAGCGTTCCAACAAAGGAATAATTCCTTTCTCTTCATCAAAGAAAATACAATTGGGAATAAAGGCACGATGACTATATTGTCCGTTTGCTTTTTGATCGTTTCGACTAAAGCCATCTAAATGATATTTAATGCCATCGGTTGAAATTTCTTTATCCAAACATTCAAACAAGCCTCCATTAAGGAAAGGAATGGGTTTAAATAACTCCAACACTTGCTGTTCCTCGATAGTAAACATTTCTGCATAACGATACAGTGTTTTTATATCGCGAGAATTTTCTTCTTTGGCAAAAGCACGTTCGCTAACAGCTTTATTGAGCGTAGCAAAAAAAAGGTTTTGCAAGATGGCGTTGTAGTAATTTCCGTTTCTGCTATCGGTAGGTTCAAAGTCTTTAAGAATTATTTTTAATTCATTTTTATCAAACAAGTTGTTGGTTACTAAATGTTTTTGCTTGATAAACCACACAAACAACAATCGGGTAATAAGACGGATAATCTGTTCTTCTAATTTTTCTCTGTCATCAACTGCGGTAGCCGTATTTCTTGGAAAGGTAATACCAACTTCTTCTGAAAGAGTCCATTGATACCATTGAAAAAGTTCCTTGTAAAACTCTTTGGTAAGCGTTTCCACCGAGAAAGCACTTTTAATATCTTCCATCGTTACATTTCCACGCTTATCAGTAATGATTTTCAGGCGATCGGCAGGTGTTTTTGTTTTTTCATGCTCACCCAAGATATAAGTAAATCGCTTGGGAGCTGTACTCTCAACTATAAAATTGCCATCGGCATCAATCGTAGGTTCACTGCTTATAAAAGAGAGGCGATAACTGTTTTGTGCTACATCTTCGCTGTGATAAAATGCCAAGATACCGTGATAGTTGGCATGGTCGATAAATTTAATCACCAAATCGCGGAGTCCGACACGATTGCGGGCTATTTGTACTCCCGCACGTGTTTCAATATCCAGTACAGCCAGATTTTTTCCACCGACAATCTTTATCGAAGCAAAACGCTTTATGGATTTTATGTTATCGCGGTCGATGTCGATATTCTCGGTTTGTGTTTCAACTTGCAGTTGATTTCCAAAAATATCACCGAGCCAATTTTGCCAATTTTGGCGGCTATATGGTTGTTTGAGTTCCTGCTGCGTCATGATAATCTATATTTTGTTCGTTTCTTCTTTTCTTAATATTTCAGTGAGTTGATTAACTTTGTCTGCCAATAATTTCTTGTCAATTAATTTTGTCTCGTAATCAGTAATCATCGCAGGGCTTGTATTGCGTGCCATAGAATACTCTACCACTTCGTTGTCCTTTCCTTTACAGAGCAAAATGCCAACGCTTGGGTTTTCGTGAGATCGTTTTACATCACGATCTAAGGCTTCCAAATAAAAGTTTAATTTACCCAGAAACTCGGGTTCAAATTCCTGAATTTTCAGTTCAAACAATACCAAACATTGTAAATCGCGGTGATAGAAAAGTAAGTCGGTATGATAATCTTTATTACCTACTTGCAGGCGGTATTGTTCGCCCATATAGGTAAAACCTTTACCGATTTCCAAAATAAATTTCTGAAGATTGAGCGTAATGGCTTTTTCAAAGTCTTTTTCACTATGTCCATCAGGTAGGTTTAAAAATTCAAAAATGTAGGGGTCTTTAAAAAAGTTTTCGGGAATTTGTGTCCCCACTGCGGACACAATTTTGTTAGCAAGCATTGTTCGTTCGTAAGTTGCGGTGTTTAGTTGTCGCTCCAATTCCCTTTTAGACAATTTTTCTGTAATAGAATGGATTAAATAAAAAATCTTTTCCTCTGCCGTTTTTGTCTTTGAAAGAATTAATAAGTGATGTGTCCAACTTAATTGTGTCACCATTGATGACACAAATTTAATAACCTCATTTTCATCGGTTTGTAATTGTGTCACCGGTGGCGACACAATTTTATTTCCTTTATTATCATTAGTTTGTAATTGTGCCATTACTGCTGCCAAAAATTGCTTATCGGAATAGACTTCAAAAAACTGTTTCATTCTGTACAAACCTCTGCGATTGAAACCTGAAAGATTAGGAACTTTTGATTGAATAAAATCTGCCAATTCCTGTACGGTATTATCTCCCCAATTCCCTGCGTTCACTCTTTCGGAAACGACTTTACCTACATTAAAATATAGCAGGACTAATTCGCTGTTTGCCTTGCTGTAAACACGATTTCGAGCTTCGGCAATAAGTGCTAAAATATGTTCAAAATCATGATTAGTATTTTTAATTTCCTTTCTCATAGCAATTTAACTAAAACTTTCAGAGATAATAATCTCAGGTTTAAATTTATTTATCGGTTTTGCAGTACTATCTGCGATGGTTTCTTTCACTTCGTTCTGCAAAGGATATTTCTTTATAATTGCAATTACCGCATCAAGTTGTTTGGCAGGTGGCATCGACACTTTTTTAAGGTCTTTGTATAATTTACCGAGTTCCTTTGCAAGCTTTTGAAATTTACCTAAATTTACAGCCTCTTTTGCCAAAAGCAAAAGTTCCTGCTCGTTGGTGTCGGCAAGATGTATACTGATAATGGCGGACAGATAGCTTAAAGCTTGTTTTTCGACAGGACTTTGCGAGATAATTACCATGCGTTCCGCCTGTTTTTCGGTTTCTAATTGTTGTCTGAAAAGGTCTATCGCTTTTTCCACTTGTGTATGATGATTATCGGTAAGTGATACCGACTTCTCTTCCTTATTGGCACGGTAAATCTCCTCTGCCTCTAAAAATGTGAGTTCCTGCGGGTCGTCATTTTCTTTCACCAACAAGAATGAATTTCGTTTTTCGCTACGGATAAATGTAATGGTCGTGTCGTTTAGTTCTGCGTTTTTCCTTCCTGTGCGGGCACGAAGCGTCATGTTCTTAATCTTCTTGAACAATTCGGGATTGTCTTCTTTAAACTTACGGAGTTCAAGCAATATTTTCAGTTTTTCATCTTTTTCTTCTTGTGCTCCGTGGTCAAAAAGTCCAAAACTTTCTACAATTTCTTCGTCGGAATAAATCTGACTATCCTCACCCAATGCACTATGGAAAGCCTGCAATTTAAGAATTGCCTTTTTCCGCAGTTCAATGTCATTTTCTACTTTGGCGGTTGGAAAAAAGTTAAAAACATGTACCTCTTTTGCCGTGCTGCCGATACGATTTACACGTCCAATGCGCTGCATCAACCGCGTTGAATTCCAAGGCGTGTCGTAATTTACAATCACATTGGCGCGGTGCATATTCACACCCTCAGCCAATACTTCGGTAGAAATTACAATGTTGTAATCGTCTTTCTGCTCTTCCTTTTTGATGTTGGCATCAAAATTCGCACGAATAAGCGGAAAGACATCGGCGCGGTTTTTACTGCTACATACTAAAATTTTATCAAATCCATCTTTTTTCAATTCTTTGGAAAGATAATCGGTTGTTTCCTGCGACTCGGAAAATACGACTAATTTTCCCTCTTTATTGATTTTTGAAAACAATAATCG
Source organism: Paludibacteraceae bacterium (assembly GCA_039811505.1). Classification (GTDB taxonomy): domain Bacteria; phylum Bacteroidota; class Bacteroidia; order Bacteroidales; family Paludibacteraceae; genus UPXZ01. The sequence goes on from JBDHYS010000169.1 coordinate 3,949, forward strand.
GTTTTTCAGATATTCTTTGAAAATATCTAACTTGGGGTCTGCTTTTATCTTTTTCTATTCACTTACAAGAGATTGTAAAATATTCAAGTCCCTTTTTAACCCTTCAAGAAAACCTTCCTCAAAGTCGGTAGCCGTACAAATTTCAATAGTTGGATCAGTATCTTGTAAATTGATAAGGAGTTGTAGGAGTTCTTCTTCCCTGTCTTCTTCAATGTATTTATTCACATCCACATTTGGGGCGATAAAAATACTGTTGTTATCAAACATTTTAACCATATTTGCAGTTGCCTGCTCAAAGCGTTCCAGCGATGCTTTGAAAGCGAAAAAGCTGCTGTCTAATCGTTTAACAAGCAAGGTTTTCATAATATGCTTCAACTGTAAAGAAGCCAATTCCGCATTTTTGTACTTCTTTTTCTTTTCAGGAATCAGAAATTTTATAGCCTGATAACGATAATAAGTGAGTTCGTATCGCAAGGTTTTAATAGTATGGTCATATAATGTATCTAACTCATTGTCTAATTGGTACAGTATCTTATGCGGTCCTTTTACCTCTGGAAATTTTATTCCCGAATCATCCAAATCTTTCTTGTAG
>JBDHYS010000170.1:0-4531 GCA_039811505.1 Paludibacteraceae bacterium
CGGGGTGGTCAATAAATGGATTGCGGTTTTTTTGATGAGCATATACAGCATTATTTCTATCTATCTCTTTTTGGCTCACCGGATCTTGTCTGTGCCATTTCAGAAAAAGATTAATCGTCCATGCAGATAAAGCTGGATATTTTGACCCATTAAAAGATGCACCACCAAACGAACTAATCCTATCTTCGTAGCGTGTGGCAAAATAAAAATAGGTACGTGCAAAATCTCCTTTGTATTCATCGACTGGTTCAAATACAGTTCCAGAGAAGCCGGGGAATGAACAAGATCCTGATTTTCCTAAACCTTTTCCTCCCAATGGAGCCGCATTTGTTTCTCCGAATGGATTATTACTCCTTGTTCCGTTTACTTTCCCATCTGTAGGATACACGTGAAACGCATCGCTTACCATCGGTTTGCTGCTTCCAAACCAACTTTGTGGTACAGAATGCTCTCGGTTGTAGCAGTCGCAAATGTTTTTATAAGAACCACATTTTTTTGCTCCATGTGTCCAATCGCAAGTTGAATACATATCCCATACTTTTCCGGCTGAGGTGTTATCACTTGTTTTGTAAATTTCATACAATCCGTCATATCCTTTATCGGTATGACCTTTTATAATATCATAAAGAGCCGTTTTGAGCGTACTCTCTTTTTTCCCTTCTGCAGCGTTGTAATAAGTTGCAGGTGCTTGTGCATAGTTGGATAGTGCTATTCCTAATAGGAAATAAACTAAAATAAATCTGTTTTTCATATCAATTTTTTAAATTGGGCACAAAGAAACAAAAAAAAATCGAAACAAAATCATATTTAGTCAATTTTTATGCAAAAAATCTAAAATAGATAGAATTTGCCATTTAATTTTTTTCGAGTACTTTTGTAAAAAAGAAAATATAAAAAAATTATAAATTATTTTATGGCAACAACAGCAGATATTAAAAATGGAATGTGCATTGACATCGAGGGTCAGTATTTTGCAGTGATTGAATTTTTACATGTAAAACCTGGAAAAGGACCCGCTTTTGTTCGAACAAAACTTAAAAATGTGGTAACAGGGAGAGTTTTGGAGAGAACTTTCAGTTCGGGTGCCAAATTAGACGAAGTGCGTATCGAAAGACGCCCATATCAATATTTGTATCAAGACGACATGGGGTATATTTTTATGAATAATGAAACTTTTGAACAAATTCCAATTGCGAAAGATTTAATCACCGGAGTCGATTTCATTACAGAAGGAATGGAAGTAGAAGTCGTATCACATGCAGAAACCGATACAGTTCTTTTTGCTGAGCTTCCGCTTCACGTGAACTTGGAAGTAACTTATACAGAACCCGGATTAAAAGGTGATACAGCTACTAATGCAACAAAACCTGCTACGGTTTCTTCCGGCGCTGAGATTAGAGTTCCTCTGTTTATCAATGAAGGAGAAACTATCCGAGTAGATACAAGAAACGGTGCGTACGTGGAGCGTGTGAAATAAATTTCAGTTTATTTTATGTTTTTTTTCTTCAATTTGTACTGTTGGCATACTAATTGACGTGGTAATTTTTGTTTTAGATGTAAAAAGATATAAAAATTTTTTTATTTTTAAAAATATTCATTATATTTGTAAAATATTCGAATAATATCCTTTTATTCAACGAGTTTTTAAGCTAAAATAAGAAGAAAATAGTATATATAATAATTAATAAAACAAGAAAGGTGAAAAAAACATTCTCATTCTTAATAGGGTTAGTGGTAGTTCTTAACTTATCAGCCCAAAAGAAAGTAGTTCAATACGAAGACCAAGACAAAGACAAATGGTCTAAAATGTCTATCGGTTTGGAAGTTGGAGCAAATAAATTCGATGGAGATGCTGAAAATCTCTACAATGCAGTAATTCCTTCTTCCTTTGCAAAAGCTTCTGTTGGAGTTACTTTGGAGCAAAACTTAACTCCATCTTGGAGTATGGGTATGCAATATTATTATCTTCCAATGGAAGGTGGAGGCAGAAAAATGGAACTTGACGCGAATAAAAATCTGATAAAAGGGTATCACTTCTATACACAAATGCACAATCTTGATGTCTTTATGGGATTCAATCTCTCTAAACATTTCTTTAAATACTCACAATCCAAATGGAATATGTGGGCTACTCTTGGTCTTGGAGGTGCTTTGTATGCTGTTGATTATAAAACAGATGGCGGTAGCATACCCAATAACAATGGAGTTCCTGATCAAAATGCAAAATTCAATGATGGGCGTGCACTTTATTTTCCCGTTGGAGTTTTGTTTGAATACAATATAACAAAAGCTTTTGCTTTGGGTGGAAAAATTCAATACCGTTTTTATGGAGCAGACAATTTAGAAGGACGCAACTATCGTGGAGTATCCAGTGATAATGTTTCTATGACATCTCTTTCTTTACGTTATAAACTGAAAGCTTATACAAAAGATCATTTGAGAAATGTGAATGTGGCTACATTTGAGAACAAACTTGATAATGGTTTAAATAATAAAATAAATCAATTAGAGCAACGTATTAATGGAATTGTTATTCCGGAATTGCCAATCGATGAGATCAACGATTTGGACGGAAGATTACGTAAATTGGAAAATTATTTAGATGTTGATGGAGATGATGATGACAACGATGGAGTTGCAAACAGTCGCGATCTTGAACCAAACACTCCTGCAGGAAATCAAGTTGATTTCTGGGGTAGAACAATACCAAAACGTGGTTCTTCTTCATCTGTAACAAACGTTTACAATACAGCTACGAACAATGTAGAAGAAGCAGCGTATATTTTCTTCGATTTTGATAAAACAGACTTAGACAAAACTGCTTTGGAAGCAATTCGTATTGCAGCTGATAAGTTGATTGCAGATTCAGAATTACTTCTTGAAGTGCGTGGATATACAGATAATGTTGGTTCAAACAAATACAACGAAAAACTTAGCCAACTTCGCTCAGAAAGAGTTAAAAACGAATTGGTAAAAGTATATGGAATTGATGCAAACAGAATTATTGCAAATGGTAAAGGTAAAAATGCTCCTGACGCACTAAAGACACCTTATCGTCCATATCGTACAGCAGTTTTATATTTTAGCAAATAAAAAGTTAGATAAATAGATTAAGTATTCAAAAGGTAGTTCATTGAAATATGTGCTACCTTTTTTATTTTAAAAAATAACAATCAGAATAATTTTATCTGCTGAAAATTGATTGTATGCAGTACTTAACGAAAACTATCAGTTTGGAAATAGGAGAAAATTTGAAATTTTTGACGATAAAATATGTTTTTGCAGATGCTTTGAGTATATTTGCATATTGATAAACACTGTGAAAAACGAGAACAAATGCAATCAAAAGAATCGGCACTTGAAAAAATAAAATCGTTGGTTCAGCGATTTGACGAACAAAAAGAATTTTACAGAAAAGCGGACTACAACGAAACCCAAACCAGGCGCGATTTTATCGACCCGTTTTGGAAAGCTCTCGGTTGGGACATTGACAATGAAAATGGCTATGCCGAAAGCTACCGTGAAGTAATCCACGAAGACCGTGTAAAAGTGGGCAACGCCACTAAAGCACCTGATTATTCTTTCAGACTTGTTGGTGGAAAACGGCTTTTCTTTCTCGAAGCCAAAAAACCAAGCGTTTCTGTAAAAGACGATATTGCTCCAGCTTATCAAGTTCGTAGATACGGTTGGAGTGCAAAAATGCCAATTTCTGTCATTACCGACTTTGAAGAATTTGCCATTTATGATTGCACTAACAAACCCAAACCAACCGACAAAGCCAGCAACGGAAGAATAAAATATCTTACGTATGAGGATTACATCTCTGAGTTCGATTTTATTTGGGATACTTTCAGCAAAGAGAAAGTACTGAAAGGTAGTTTTGATAAGTATATCACTAACGACAAAAACAAGAAAGGCACGACCACTGTTGATAAAGAGTTTCTGCAATCATTGGATAAATGGCGTGTGGACTTGGCGATGAATATTGCACTTCGCAACAAAGAAATAACAGAAGATGAACTTAATTTTATTGTTCAGCATACGCTTGACAGAATAATATTTTTGAGAATTGCCGAAGATAGGAGTGCAGAGCCTTATGGCGGCTTAGCAACAGACATCAAAAGCGGAACTTTCTACCAAAACCTTTTATATCGGTTTCATCAAGCCGACCAAAAATACAATTCGGGGCTTTTTGATTTTAAGAAAGATAAAATCAGCGAGAAAATTACGATTGACAACAAGATTATCAAAAGCATTATTTCAGAATTATATTATCCTATTTGCCCGTATGAATTTTCGGTTTTAAGTGTAGAGATTTTAGGAAGTGCTTACGAGCAATTTCTCGGAAAACAAATCACACTTTCCAAAAGCGGAAAGGCACAAATTGAAGAAAAACCCGAAGTCCGCAAAGCAGGTGGCGTTTATTACACACCGCAATATATTGTTGATTACATCGTAAAAAACACGATTGGAAAACTCATAGAAAATAAAACACCAAAAGAAGTAAGCAAAATAAAAATCACTGACCCTG
>JBDHYS010000171.1:0-4530 GCA_039811505.1 Paludibacteraceae bacterium
CCCGAAATTGAGAAAACAAAAACAGCTGGACAAAGCAGTTCTGCTGGTAAATTTTTAATTGCAACAGTGAAAGGCGATGTGCACGATATTGGAAAAAATATTGTGGCGGTGGTTTTAGGTTGCAATAATTTTGAAGTAATTGATTTGGGTGTAATGACTCCAACTGAGAAAATTATTCAAACTGCAATGGATGAAAAGGTAGATATCGTTGGAGTGAGCGGATTAATTACTCCTTCGCTCGAAGAGATGACAAACGTGGCTTCTGAAATGGAAAAAGCCGGATTGAAAATTCCGCTTCTTATCGGCGGTGCCACAACCTCAAAATTGCATACAGCAGTGAAAATTGCTCCCAATTATTCATATCCGGGAATTCACGTAAAAGATGCTTCGCTAAACACGGCAGTGGTTGCAAAACTTATGAATCCGACGATGAAAGAAGAATTTGTATCTGAAATCCAGCAAGAATATCAGCATTTACGCGAGAATCAAGTTCCGAGAGCCGAATTATTATCACTTGCAGAAGCAAAGTCGAAACGTCCAAAACTTTTTAATTGATTGGTGGTAAAATCTTTTTTTCTTTATAACCGTCCATATTTTTTATACGAGGACTGACAAAAGGATCGGACAAATCTTTGAAATCAACCTCGTATGTATCACGTTGAAAAACAAATGAATCGGAGTCATCTTTTATTCTTTTGGTGCCTTTTTCATAAAGTATTCCAATCAAGTTGTTTTCTATTTTGCATTTCTCAACAAAACCAATAAAAGAAGCAATCATTTTTTTGTTTTCAGAATGAATACTAATACAAAAATAGCAATCTGTTTTATTATTTTTGTCCATCTGATATTTAGGAAGATTCAACACATAATTTTCTCTAAAATGATTATGCTTTCTTCCCATTGTTTTCACATCGAACACAATTTCCTTTCCATTCACTCGCAACACAAAATCTTGTCCAAAATCTTGTCCGCCAATTGCTCCAAAAGCTCTTTTCGGACGCGGCAAACGATATGTGTCAGCAAAAACTACTTCGCCAAGTGACCCCGTAAAACGATACTCTCTTTGTCGTTCCTTTCCGTTTGGATCGTTTGCAAAAATATCTAAAACAGGATGATTTTCAATGGAATAATCCACTAAATTATTAGCATATTCAATTTGTTCCGCAGAAATTTCCAATTCAAAAAAGAATGTATTCATAGTATAAAAGTGAAAAACTAAATCCGATAATTTTTTATCATTTTGGAAGTAATCGATTTATAACCACCCGAAAGATCTTTTCCTACAAGCCGAACAAATTTAAAAAATTCATCCGATGACAACACATTTTCTATCATTTTCCAACTGCTGTTTTCATTGTTTTTTAGAATGTAAATACCGGAATAAATCATCACATCGGCAGGTACTTTATAAAATACTACTTTATTGAAAACCAACGGATTGACAACGATTTTCTCATTGTGCATCGTTTGAACGCCTTGACTTCGACCATATTCATACCATAAAGCATTTTTATCACGATCTCTTTTTTCCAACTCTTCTTTGTTGTACAGAAAATAGGCGTATGCAAAAGGAAATTTCGTTTGCATATCAGATTCATTTATAACCACATACCGATTATTGACTTTTTTATACGGAAAAATAATCCTGTCATCATCGTCTATTTCGCCTTTGAATTTTGAACCTTTCGCAACTTTTTTCAGTAGCTTTTTCTCCATTTTGTGTCCATTAAAATAGACCAATTCATCATCACAATTAGCAATTTTTCCAATGAAAATTTTATCTCGTAACGTTGCAAATCCGTATTGTACATCAAAATAATTTTTCACAAAAAATGATTTACTTTTGTTCAATTCGGATAGAAAAGTTTCATTCTTCTTGTTCGTAAACGACCAATTCTCACCCTCTAAATCGTTGAATTTAAGGGAATTTACCAATTCAATTTTTCCATTTATTAATTCGCCGTACTCAAAATAATCTTGCTTGTTAGAATTATCAAAAATTGTAATTGCAGTGTACGTTGAGAAACCTTTAAAAATTTTTAACGACTTGAAATCAATTAGTTGAGCGAGGTTTTGTAGTTCTAGCAAATAATTTCGGAAATGCGAATAAGATGAATTTCGTAAAAAACTATTCGGAGTGATAAACCCCAATTTGCCGTTTTTATTTAGCAAATTTAGTCCTGCTTCAAAAAAAGAGAGATACAAATCAATGGCTCCTTTTGCAAAAACAAAATTTGATTTGAGGAAAGCACGTGTTTCATTTTTTAAATTATGAATGCGAATATAAGGCGGATTTCCAACAATGAAATCAAAAAAACCAAGATAATTTTGATAGAAATCAAAAAAATCTTGGTTGTAGATTTTCCAATGCAACGGATTTTGGATGTTTAGTTTAGACGAAACAATTTTATTCAGTTTCTCAATCGCCTCTTGATGTTGTGTTTTATCAATTTCGACTGCAAAAACATATCTCTCCAATCTATCAATAATCTCGTTTTCAGAGATATGCAAAGAGATACAAATAGAAATATATCGCTCAACAATTTCAACTAAAAAAGCACCATCGCCACAAGCCGGCTCAAAAATATATTTGTCAATAATATCAGTCGAATTATACCCAATCCGATCCAAAATTTCGGTAACAATCCACGCAGGAGTAAAAACTTGCCCTAATGTTTTGTGTTTTGACATCGTTGAAAATTAGACAAAAAGATTTTTCTGCTCACTTAAAATAGTGAAATCTATTGATAAAAATAAGACAATGGATTATTTGGCTTCAACAACGGTTTTATTTTATGAAAATCGAGCAAAACCTCCGTTTGTCCGGTGCTATAAGGAGCAATATCGTATTGATTATAGACATAAACTATTCCATCGCCGTTTATATAAAAATTATTATTCGGTTTTATCTCATCTTCAAAAAAATGAAATTCACTTAAATCGGCAATGGATTCCATTTCGGCATTGTCATCTACAATTTGTTGCTTAATCAATTGTGTAAGTGGCATTTCGTAATTTTCAATAAACAAGTCAGATTCGTTGAAAATACGCCCTGTTTTCAAATCAAAATTATACAGAAAACGACTGCTATTTCCATGAGCACCTCCCATATAAGCATATCTTTCGTAACTATACGACAGCAGTTTATCATCAAGAAACATTGTTACACCTTGCACAATAATTTCATTTTGCCAAGTTGCAGCAGGATGTTCCAAATCTTTCAATTTTGCAATAAAAGGTTCGTTGCTTTTTCTGTATTCCGTAGCAAGAATCTCTCCATAAAGTGGCAAAATGCTGTCCAATGGAACTGAATTAAAAACTTCTCCAAAAATACGGGCAATTAATTGTTTTTGAACATTTTTCAACACATCATTATCTCTGTATTTCACAGGAATTTCCACTTCTGCACCAAATGTCAAACTTCCCAAAGCAGTATCAGCAGAAAGTGGGTACACATTTTCAAAAGCATAACTTTGGATTTCCATCTCTTTAGGTTGACAACCAACAAAAACAAATACCGTAGCGATAATTAGCGAAAAAAACAGACTATTTTTTAACATACGAAAATATCAATTATTATTTTCTACAAAGTTACTCAAAATTTGAATATCTTTCGGAAAAAAGACGATAAATAATAAAACAAACAAATCCATAAAAGAATTAAAATAATTTAAAACAGGAACCATAAACAGTTACAATAGGTTTTAGGGTTATATCTTTGCAAACAAATGAGAAAATCAGCTCTACATATTGGTATTAGTTTGTTTTTATCTTTTCTGTTTCTTTTTGCAGGAACGGGATTCAACATCATTCAATTTTGTTGCCACGATTGTAAATTAGAAACAACAGAATCGAACATTGAATTGTCTTACGCTTTCGGTCATGATTGTCATCATCATCACGAAAATGAAATGATTGTGCCAATAGCTCAACATATTCATGACAAATCCCACCCTGAACATTGTTCGTTGGAAATTCACAAAGGATGTTCTTTAGAGAGAATTACAGTTGATACGCCTGTAATTTCAATTCCTACAAATGAAATAACACCTTATGATTTTATTTTCTTAGTACTCGATAATTCCTTCACCACTTCCACCCTACTTTCGTTGGAAGAAAAACATACAATTTCTTTTCCCACTTTTACCGACCCTGTCAATCTTGAAGGGCGGGAAATTCTCGCTCAAAGTTCCATTCTAATAATTTGATTTTTTATTTTTTCGATGTTATCAATGGGTATTTTATCTAAAAATATCCGAATTATATCTTATTAAAATAAATTTCAAATAATAATTATGGTAAAAAAAATATTTTTATTTCTATTCATAGGACTTTCAGCTCCATTATTTTCACAAGTTCATGGTTTTATAAAAGATTCTAACGGGAATATTTTACCCGGAGCGTTGGTAAAATGGTTAGACACAACAGTTGGTGGAATTACCGACTCAAACGGACATTTTCATATATCTTCCACACCTCCAAAAGCACATTTATTAGTTGCAAGCAGTTTAGGATTTGCGTCCGACACAA
>JBDHYS010000172.1:0-4526 GCA_039811505.1 Paludibacteraceae bacterium
CACTTTTATCAAATCTTACAATCGGGTCTAAATCAAAAATGACAGATTGGCCGGGACGAGAAGGATAAGCAACAGCAGGGCGAATCCCCACATATCGTGTTTTCAACATATCTTCTGGGGTCAGATTTTCATCAACTGCATAGCCCCAAAACTCTTTTCTCACTTTCCAATGCAACCATTCTGCAGTGGCTTCGCCCAATCTATCAGCCAATGTTTTTATCAAAATAGCTTTGTACACATCATCTTCTTTTTCATACGTTGTGGCTAATTCTTCCGTTCCAACAACAGTATTGGCAAAAATGCCTATAAAATCGTCTTTTTCATCTAAAAAATCGGCAAGAGAATAACAAAATCCATCGGAAGAAGGTCGTTGCTGACGCAAAGTTGGGATCATCACATAATCTTCTCCGTGTTGAATGAAGATATCATCATCAGAAGAATAAGCAGAATAAAATCCATACAATCCATTTAGTTTTAGCAGTTTATTGTCTATAATTTCGAACAGCAAATCTTGTGCATCATGATAAAGTTTCAACGCTTCTTCTGCTTTATCTCTGTTTTTTCCGTCAAATCCTTGCAACCATTCTGCGTGGCAAGATGGACAATTATGTACTTTTTCAATTCCATCGTATCGTCCCGAAAGACGCCAAGATAAAAAGAAAAATTTCCAATCGATAAAAGGAATTATTTCGCGGATATTGATATCATAAATATAGAAAGTCCCCATTTGATTGGGCTGAAACGGTTTGTAAGGCATAGTTATAAATATAAAAATTGTAACAAATGAAGTAAAATCTTCACAATTCTACTTTTGGTATAAACAATTTGGTTGGCAACATGTTCAAAAGAAAAACTTTGCACAATGCTGGATTGACTATTTTATCAAATCCAACAAATATAGGTAATTATTTTTAATTCTCAAATACGAGCAAATAAAACTCTTCTGTTGTTCGTTTGTTAAATAGAATATATCGTTTAATTTATCTATTTTTGCATAAAAATTAAAAGTATGAAAACGATTTTAATTGTCAATGGACCAAATTTGAACTTACTTGGAAAGCGAGAACCAGAATTGTATGGAAATCAAACTTTTGAAGATTTTTTTGAAGAATTAAAGCAAGCAAACAAAAATGTAGCATTACACTATTTTCAATCCAATGTCGAAGGTGAAATTATTGACAAATTGCATGAAGTTGGCTTTTCGATAGATGGAATAATTTTGAATGCCGGTGCATATACACACACTTCTATTGCCATTGCAGACGCAGTTCGAGCTATTTCGACGCCTGTAATTGAAGTTCACATTTCAAATGTTTTTGCACGAGAAGAATTTCGCCATCACTCTTTTTTATCATCGGCTTGCAAAGGATGCATTGTTGGGTTTGGTCTTAAATCTTATCAATTGGCAATTGATGCTTTTAATTAAATTTTAAAGAAACGAGAAAATAAAAATATGAAACAAAAATTTACAAAAATCGTAGCAACAATCAGCGACAAACGGTGTGATGTTGATTTTATTCAACAACTTTTTGACGAAGGCATGAATGTGGTACGGCTCAATTCGGCACATTTGGACAGAGGAGGTTTTATGACAATAATCCAAAATGTGCGTCAAGTGAGTAACCAAATCGGATTGTTGGTCGATACAAAAGGACCCGAAGTTCGGACAACAAAAGCTGAAAATGATAAAATTATCTTGAAAACAGGAGAAAAAATCTCGATAAAAGGGGATATAAATCATATTTCAACAAGAGAATGTATCGGTGTCAGTTATCCACACTTTGTGCGTGATTTGCACATTGGAGATGATATTTTGATTGATGACGGAGAAATAGATTTGAAAGTTATAGAAAAAACAGAAGACAGATTAATTTGTGAAATTCAAAATGATGGTGTTTTGGGAAGCCGTAAAAGCGTAAACGTTCCCGGAGTTCGTATCAATTTACCTTCTCTAACGGAGCGTGATAAAAACTTTATCCAGCTTTCAATTGAGCAAGATATTGATTTCATTGCCCACTCTTTTGTCCGCTCAAGACAAGACGTCTTGGACATAAAAAAGATTTTAGATAGCAAAAAAAGCCATATAAAAATTGTGGCAAAAATCGAAAATCAAGAGGGAGTTGATAAAATTGATGAAATTCTTGAAGTTGCTGATGGTGTGATGATTGCAAGAGGAGATTTGGGAATTGAAGTGGCACAAGAAAAAATTCCGGGTATTCAACGAAAACTAATTCGCAAATGTGTGAGAGCAAGAAAACCGGTAATTGTGGCAACACAAATGCTACATTCGATGATTGAAAATCCACGACCAACTCGTGCAGAAGTTACTGACATTGCAAACGCCATTTATTATCGGACTGACTCTCTGATGCTTAGTGGCGAAACTGCTTACGGAAAATATCCGGTAGAGGCGGTTCGGACAATGTCAAAAATTGCATTGGAAGCTGAATTGACGAAAATTTCGGATAACGATATTCCAATACAATTTGAAGATGGAGACGTAAGTTCATTTTTAGCACACTCAGCTGTTCAGGCTGGAAAACACATCAATATTAAAGCAATTTTTACCGATACTTTCAGTGGAAGAACTGCACGCTTTCTCTCTTCATACAGAACTTCCGATCCGATTCTTGCCGTTTGTTATGTGGAATATGCAGTGCGACAATTATCACTTTCTTATGGCGTTTTTCCGTATTATCAAGAAAATAAAAACTACGACTTAAGGGAGTTTTTCTCAAAAGCCATTGAGCATTTATTGAAAAAAGGAGAATTGGAATTAGACGATATTATTTGCTATATGAGCGGTCCAATCAGTGGAACGTATGGAACTACTTTTATGGAAATAAACACCGTAAAAGCGATGATTTCAGAAATAAAAAATTATATTGTACCGTAAGGTTTTTCTGAATCGGTCAAAAAAAGACCTAACAGGTTTCGAAAACCTGTTAGGTCTAAATATCTCAAAAAATCCAACTATTTTTTCTTTTTAGAAAACATTCGAAGCAACCAACTTTCTTGAATAGCAATTGCAGTTTTATCAAACTGCTCTAAACTCTCCTGCACTTTTAAAATTGTAGAATCGATACTGTTTGCAGTAGATTTATTGTTTAATAATTTACTTACCACGCCGTTTCCATCGTTAATCTGTTGTGTTGTAGTTTGTAAATCAGATGTTATTTGATTCGTTTGCACCAAAGTTTGTTCAAGACTTGTTAAAATGGAATTGGCTTTGTCGGTCAGTTTATTGTCGTTGATTAGTTTTCCGATATCGCCTTCGCCTTTGTTAATTTTCTGTGTTATTCCATCAATATTGGCAAGCATTGAATTTAGTTTTTTTGTAGCTATTTCCAATTCCGAAGTCAAATTGTCCTCATTTAGCAAACGTCCAATATCACCTTTACCTGAATCAATCTTTGCTAAAATAGAATTTAGACTTTCAACCGTAGATTTTGCTGAAACAATAATTTCACCCGCTTGACTCAATATATTTTCATAATCAATCCCATGTTTGGCAACTAAAGTATCTCCATCATGGATTCTTCCAGAAGAGATGTTTCCTGATGAAATATTTATCAATTTATTCCCCACAAATCCATCTTGTCCAATTTCTACCAAACAATCTTTATAAATAAATTTTGCATATTTTTCTGCTATCGAAAGCGACAAAACAACCGTATTTTCGGCATTCATTTCGATACTTTTCACTGTTCCCACATTTATTCCCGAAAATCGGACATTGTTTCCCACCACAACTCCTTTTATATCCTGAAAAGCGGAATAAACTGTAATTTTTGAAGCAAAAAGATTGTCTTTACTTCCAATTAAATAGATGGTTATGATTAAAATAGTCAAGGAACTAAAAACCAAAAATCCCACCTTAAACGTTCTATTATTACTGTTTTTCTTCATTTTCTTTCATTTTTTATCTGCTTTTATATTTTTTATATAAAGAAAGAACGTATCGCTTTATCCTCACTTTTGCTCAATTCATCATACGTTCCTTCGGCTATAAAAGCACCTTCGTTCAATATTTTCAATCTGTTGGTTGTAATTTTTGCACATTTCATATCGTGCGTAATGATGATGGAAGAAGCATTGTATTCTTCTTGCACTTGCAAAATCAGTTCGCTGATTTCGCCCGAAGTAACCGAATCCAAACCTGTAGTCGGTTCATCATACAGAATAAGTTTCGGTTTTAAAATAAGTGCTCGTGCCAATCCAATTCTTTTTTTCATTCCACCCGAAAGCTCCGAAGGCATTTTATCTATCGAATCCAATAATCCCACACTTCGCAAAGCCCTTTCGACCATATTGTTCACCTCGTTTTTGTTGCTTTCCATCTGAGTGCGCCTGATAGGAAATTCTAAATTTTCACGAATGCTCATCGAATCATACAACGCACCACCCTGAAAAAGATAACCAATCTGTTTTCTAATTTCATTTAACTGATTATTATTCATAGCAAGAACATCTTCACCAAAAACCCGAATCGAGCCGCTATCGGGTTCGAGAAGCCGAACAATACA
>JBDHYS010000173.1:0-4512 GCA_039811505.1 Paludibacteraceae bacterium
AATGCTTCAACATTCATGGTAAAAGTTTTAATTGCTTTTACAAATATATAAAACATTCGTATATGTAAATAATTATTTTATAAATATTATTTTATAATCACCTCTTTTTCTTCATGATATACTGTTCTTAACTCAATAGATTCATATTTATATGCGAATGTTATATGGTAAATATATACGAATGTTATATATTTAGAGTTCGTATATTAAACGTTACCTGCAATGTTAAACGAACGTCCGTGCAAAAAATAAAATCACAACGACACGTTTTGACCGACCGACATTCGACATTTGCAAAAACAACGGGGAAAGCCGAAAAACCGCATATTGACAGAGTAGGCAAAACGAAAAACAAAAAAGATAATGGCTAAATTTTATTGTGAGTATTGCGGCACAGACCGTTCAAGCGTTTCAAGCTTAACAGCAAGTTCTTGTTCAAGACACCCATTAGGTGCAAACAAAGGGAAACACAAACTTTATGAAGGGAGTGAAAAATCAAAATATACTTGTAAGTATTGCGGAACTGATAGGTCAAGTATTTCAAGTTTAACGGCAAGTTCTTGTTCAAGACACCCAAACGGAGCAAACAAAGGGAAACACAGTCCTGCACTTTAAAAAATCTTTTATCAAAGGTGGCAAAGCCACCTTTGATAATTTTCAAAATTAGAATAATTAACGTATGAAAAATAAAAATCTTTGGCTTTACGGAAGTATTGCATTTTCACTTTTATTTGTGGCAAGTGCTGTTTTGTTCCGAATATTTGATGTTGAAATTTTGCCCTCTCAATTTTATGGTGCTTTGATTGGTGTTGTAATTACAGCAATTATCACGGTTTTTCTTTTGAAAGGACAATCTGAAAGTGAAATGAAACGTGATAAAGACGTAAAAATCTTTGAGCAGAAAATTCGTGTGTATTCCGAGTTTACAGAAAAAATGTGGGCAATGCTTGATGACGGAACAGTTACAGACGAAGAATTAAAAGATTTGAGAACAATATGTTTTCGCAGATTGGTATTTTATCTGAATAGCGACCAAATCAAAGAGATTTACGAACAAATAAACAGTATTGATTTTGAAAATGACGACACCGCTATGAAAGCAGTTGGCGACATCACACATATTTTACAAAATAGTTTAAATACTGATAAAAATGTAAAATCGGGCGATTTAATCAAACTGTTCAACTCTTTCGAGAAAAAGAAATTTACCGAAAAAGAAGAAAAAGAAGAAGTTGTAAGCATTGCAGAAAATACAGCCCAGCCACAGCAACAAACAACAAGCAATGTTCGTTATTGGCATTTCAACACACTCAACGAACAACAACAAATCAAGGCTTTTAAAGACGGAAATTGGGTTTTAGCACTTATTGAATATGGCGAAGATTGGCGAACAAACGCAATCCGACAAGTTAAACCAAACGATGTAATTTTCCTTTTCAAAAGAGGTGGTGCAGGTTATATTGGAGCGTTCAGAGCATTAGACCCAACTTCAAAAATTCTTGATGATGATAATGAATATTCTGATACAGAAATTGCCAAATACGATATTTACGGAGGTTTAGATGACGGAGCAAGTTTGTGTTCAAATATTTTGGTTGAGCCAATCGCATACAATTTTAAAGGTGTTGGATATTATACTGTAAGACGTAGAACGATTGAAAGAATGAACGACACGGAAGCCGTAAAGTTTTTGCTCAATAGATTTAACGGAAAAGATTTGAACGAAAATCAATTTGCAGGAAAAGGAAAATTGGATAACGATACAACAGTAACTCTTAACGAGAATTATTTTTCGGAAATAATCAGCAAAAACAATTTGTAATGAAATCCTTTGTTGCTATAGATTTTGAAACTTCCAATTATAAGCGTACAAGTATTTGTAGTGTAGGAATGGTGTTTGTCGAAAACAAACAAATCATAGACAAACATTATGCTTTGATAAAACCAAAACCTAATTTTTATATTCCCGATTTTGTCGAAATCCACGGAATAACATATTGGGACACCTTAAAAGCAGATACTTTTGATGTGTTTTGGAAAAATATTTTTCCGAAAATTGGGAATTTACCATTTGTCGCTCACAATAAATCTTTTGATTTTAGTTGTCTAAAAGCAACTTTGGCAGAATATAATTTGCCTGAATTTCAAAATGATTTTCTTTGTTCATTGGTACAATCTCGTAGAGTTTTACCTCAATTAGAAAATCATAAATTACCAACCGTTTCCAAATATTTTGGTTACGATTTACAAAATCATCACAACGCAATAGCAGATGCAGAAGCGTGTGCAGTTATTTCAATGAATATATTTTAAAAATGGAAGCATCAACAACTATAAAACAAATGTTGGCAGGAAATAGAATTTTTGTGCCAACATACCAAAGAGCATACTCTTGGGAAACGGAATTTGAAAAATCAAATTCGCCCAAACAGACAAACGTTTTTCTTTCGGACTTGGAAGATTACAACAAGAGTTTAACAAAATCACGCTATTACTTCGGGCATTTCCTATTTGAAGAAAAGGACGAAAGAAAATTTGGCGTAGTTGACGGACAGCAACGAATGACAACGATAGTTATTTTCTTGTCTGCACTATTCAGCCGACTAAAACAAATCAGACCATTAACAGAAAACGAACAAGAAACTTTTGAAGACATCATCAAAAGAAATTCAACGTATCGTTTTGAAACTGTTGATTACGACAAACAACTTTTCAAAGATTATGTAATTGACCAAATCAAGAAAGATAAAAAAGGACTTGAAACAGAATCTGCAAAACGTATCATAACCGCATTTGACTTTTTCACTTCACAATTAGCAGATAAAGACGAATCTTATTTGCTAAAAATGTTGGACACCGTTCAAAATGCTTCTTGCACAACGCACCCTGTTAAAGATGAATCAGAAGCAATTCAAATGTTCATATTCCAAAACAACAGAGGTAAAAAACCGTCAAATTTGGAAATTATCAAGGCTCAATTTATGTTTAACGTTCATCTATACGGTGGCGAAGAAAAAGAAGCCTTAATAGAAGAAATCAAAAACCGTTTTGAGAAAATCTACAAGTCAATTTCATCAATCGAATACAGAATTAACGAAGATGATGTCCTGGTTTATACACTTCGTGTTCATTTCAATTCTCTTTGGGAAACCAACGCCATTGATAAAATCAACAAGTTGCTTTCAGAAGCAAATCCAATTCCTTTTATCAAATCGTTTACTCAATCGCTTGCAACGAGTTTTGAGCATTTGACAACATTTTTCGGGACAGACGAAAGAGAAAATTTAGAAATTCATTCGCTTGTAACACTTGGCGGAATTGGTATTGCAATTCCTTTCATCATTAAAGCATACAAATTTTGTTTGCCAACAAACCAAATAAATCAGCTTTGCAGTAAGTTAGAATCAATCGTTTTGCGACACAGACTAATTGGAACAAGAGCGGATATAACTTCACGATTGAACGATGTTTATCAGAAATTCACAAGTGAAAGTTCAGACATCAAACCAATCATTGACAGAATAGAATGGATGAAAACGGTTTCATCAGAAAGTTGGTGGTGGGCTTATTGGAACAACAAAGAATTAGAGCGTTCAATTCAAGGCGGTATCAACCATTCAACAGCCAAATACTTACTTTGGAAATATGAGAACTATTTGGAAGGACAAGGTAAAAGCGGTTATTCACCTACCCGATTTGACAAAATAGAAAACCCAGAATTAGAACACATTGCACCGCAAACTGAAAATCCAGAAACAGGTTATGACAGTTATGACGAGGAATTTGTAAATCAATACATCAATTGTTTAGGAAATTATTTGTTGCTTTCTAAATCACATAATTGTTCAGTTGGTAACAAACCATTTGCCGACAAACGCAATAGTTACAACCATTTAGAGCAACAGCGAGAAATTCAAAAAATGACAGCAGACAATCCGATTTGGACGAAAGAATTGATACAACAACGTAAAGACAAAATTGTAAAATTTGTAATCGAAAATATGTAACCAAAGATAACACAGCAGGTAACAGCTCGTTTGGCAAAAGCGGCAGGAAACGTCTTCGATTGAAAGTTTTTCGTAAATTTGAAGTTTCGTCTTCGGTTAAAGTTTCGTGCTTAAAAGTGCCGCCTTCGCCAAGCGAGGCAAACGTTAGGTGCAACCCTGCGGACGACCGTACAGACATCAACTGACTGACAAAAACCGAACAGACCAAGCCTACCCACCACCCGGCAAATTTTGAAATTTTTTGACTTTTGTTTTGCTGTTCCAAATCATTATAGTAATATTGCAATATTAAAATATAATAAGACGACAATGGGAGCGACTAAAACAGACCATTTTACAGACAAACAAAACGCCATTGCGACACTTGCTAAAGCAATCGGACATCCTGCAAGAGTGGCAATTATTGAGTATTTAATGAAAGTGGATAGTTGCATTTGTGGCGACATCGTAAACGAATTGCCTCTTGCACAGCCGACAGTTTCGCAACATTTGAAAGAACTCAAAA
>JBDHYS010000174.1:0-4507 GCA_039811505.1 Paludibacteraceae bacterium
CTTATAGTTGGCATTCTTGGATCGTCCCAACCGCTTACCAATCCTTCTTGCACCAATTGAAGCATTTTTCGCTTGCTCATCACGGTGTAGGTAATGTTCAGACGGTTAAATTCAATTTGTTGTGGACGATAAGGAGAATTTTGAAATTGGTCAATGTACCAATCGTACAAAGGACGGTGCACTTCAAATTCCAGTGTACAAATAGAATGCGTAACTCCTTCAAAATAATCCGATTGACCGTGTGCGAAATCGTACATCGGATACACTTTCCAATCAAATCCTGTGCGATGATGAGGATGAGAAGTTATGATGCGGTACATAATGGGATCACGAAAGTGCATATTGGAAGAAGCCATATCGATTTTTGTGCGAAGCACCATTTTTCCTTCTGGAATCTCGCCATTTGACATTTTTTGAAATAAAGCTAAATTTTCCTCAACAGATCGGTTTCTGTATGGACTTTCAACGCCGGGAGTTGTGGGAGTTCCTTTTTGTTTGGCTATTTCTTCAGAAGTTTGTTCATCTACATAAGCTTTTCCATCTTTTATAAACTGAACAGCTAAATCCCAAAGTTGCTGAAAATAATCGGAAGCATAATAAATACTATTCCATTGAAATCCAAGCCATTGTATGTCTTCCTTTATAGCATCTACATATTCCACATCTTCTTTGATCGGATTGGTATCATCAAATCTAAGATTACACGTTCCGTTGTATCGTTCTGCAATTCCAAAATCCAAACAGATTGCTTTTGCGTGTCCAATATGTAAATAACCGTTTGGTTCCGGTGGGAATCTTGTTTGTATTCTTCCATCGTTTTTGCCTTCGGCTAAATCTTTTTCTACAATCTGCTCAATAAAATTTAAACTTTTTTCCATTTTATATTTTTCAAATCTCAATTCAGAAATATTTGTTTTTTTTAGTCAAAATATCCCTTGATAATTCCTCTTGGTGAATCTTTAATAAATAGAATAATCTCATCACGTTCTTTTGTTGCCGGCAATTCCGCTTGTATTCTTTCTATTGCGTGCGATGTGTTCATACGTGATTGATAAATGTAACGATACACATCTTGAATTTCACGAATTTGTTCGTTTGTGAATCCTCTGCGGCGTAATCCGATAGAATTTACTCCTGCATAAGCCAACGGTTCACGTCCTGCTGTAACGAAAGGAGGTACATCTTTTGAAACTTTAGAACCACCTTGCAACATAGTGTGAGCTCCGATTCTGCTAAATTGATGTATCAAAGTTCCACCGCCCATAATTGCCCAATCGGCAACTTCCACTTCTCCGGCTAATTGAGTTACATTTCCCATTATCACGTTGTTTCCAACAATGCAATCGTGTGTAACGTGGCAATAAGCCATAATCAAACAATTATTCCCAACTACAGTTCTACCTTTCGCCTCTGTTCCTCTGTTTATTGTTACAAATTCACGAATTGTGGTATTATCTCCAATATATACATAAGTTTCTTCTCCTTTAAATTTCAAATCTTGTGGGACGGCACCAATCACAGCACCCGGAAAAATTTTGCAGTTTTTTCCAATTCTCACCCCTTCAAGAATCGTAACATTAGAGCCGATACTTGTTCCTTCTTCAATGACTACATTTTTATCTATCGTTACAAATGGCTCAATTACGACCGAAGAGGCAATTTTTGCATCAGGATGGATGTACGCTAAAGGTTGTTTCATTTTTAATCAACTTTTTGAAGTTTTATTTTATAAATCTTTATTTGTTCTTTACAATTTGAGCCATAAATTCTGCCTCAGTTGTAATCATTCCACCAACAAAAGCATATCCACGCATCGTTGCAACGCCCCGTCTGATGTCATCCATTAATTTTACATGAAAAACAACGGTATCTCCGGGAACAACTTTCTGTCGGAATTTCACGTTGTCAATTTTTAGAAAATAGGTAGAATATAACTCTGGGTCTTCTAATTGATTTAGAATTAGCAAACCGCCTGTTTGTGCCATTGCTTCTACCAATAAAACGCCCGGCATTACGGGTTCATCTGGAAAATGACCCATAAAAATAGTTTCATTGGCAGCGATGTTTTTTACACCTATAATTGAACGTTCCCGAATTTCGATTATTTTATCAACCATAGAAATAGGCCAACGATGTGGCAATGTTTTTCGGATGGCGTTTGTGTCTAAAAGCGGCGGAATGCTATCGTCATATATTGGAGCTTGAACTTCTTGTCTTTTCAAATCTTGACGAATTTTTTTTGCCAAATCCGTATTAATTTTGTGTCCTGGATATTTTGCGATGATGCGTCCTTGTATTGGTTTCCCGATTAACGACAAATCTCCAATTACATCTAACATTTTGTGTCGAGCCAATTCGTTGTTATGACGCAATGTTGTTCCGATAATTCCAAGTTCATCTACTTTCACTTTCGGGCGATTCATTAATTCTGCCAATTTATCCAAATCAGCTTGAGGCATTTTTTGGTCGTAAATCACAATTGCATTGTCTAAATCGCCTCCTTTAATGAGATTTTGATTTAAAAGTGGTTCAATTTCACGAACAAAAACGAAAGTTCTTGCATCTGCTATTTCTTTTCCAAAATCTGTTAAATCTTCTAATGACGCAAATTGAGCCGGCATAACGGGTGAATTATAATCTACATATACATCGATGCTAAATGTATCATCGGGTAGAATTGTAATTTTTGCTCCTGTGTTTTCATCGCTGTATTCTATTTTTTTCCGAACAAAGAAAACGTCTCGTTCTGTTTTTTCAATATCTACAATTTCTGCTTTTGAAATGGCATCGTAGTATAATTTTGCACTTCCATCTAAAATTGGAAATTCGGGTGCATCTACTTCTATCAGACAATTATCAACTTCAAGAGCAAAAAGTGTTGCCATTGCATGTTCGATAGTGCCAACTTGAAATTCGCCACGTTTTAAAATTGTGCCTCTGTTTGTAGAAACAACATAATCTGCCAAAGCAGCAATTTCGGGTGTTCCTTCTAAATCTACCCGTTTTATTCGGATACCATGATTAGCTGGTGCCGGTAAAAATGTGATTGTGATGTCCAATCCTGTATGAAGTCCTTTTCCTTTGAGGGAAACAGAAGAACTTATTGTTTTTTGATTTGCCATAATTGAGTGTTTATTATCTTCTCTTTCAAAAGATAGGAGAAAATTGTGCTAATTATATTCAAATTTATTTTTGTATTGATGCAAGTTTTTTGTTTAATTCATCAATCTGTTTTTGTAAATCATAGACTGTTTTTTGCAATTCCGGAAGATTTTTATACACAATGGAAGATCTTCTAAAATTACCAACCGGAATCGCAGGCGAACCTTGAAAAATACTTTTTGGTTCTTTTACCGAATTGGCAACACCCGCTTGTGCACCAAAAATTACTCCGTCTGCTATTTCAATATGTCCCGCAACTCCAACTTGCCCCGCAAAAATACAACCTTCACCTACTGTTGACGAACCAGCAACTCCCGATTGAGCCGCAATTGCTGTATTTTGTTTTATTTCTACATTGTGAGCTATTTGAACCAAATTATCCAATTTTACCCCTTTTCTTATTATTGTGCTACCCAGTGTTGCTCTGTCGATTGTAGTATTGGCACCAATTTCCACATTGTCTTCTATCACGACATTACCCATTTGAGGGATTTTCCGATAAGAACCGTCTGAAGTGGGGGCAAATCCAAAACCATCTGAACCAATTACAGCTCCGCAATGAAGAATACAATCATTTCCTACTTTACAATCGTTCTCTATCCTAACTCCGGCATGAAGAATGGTATCTTCGCCAACAAAAGCATTATCTCCAATGAAGCAATGAGCATCAATTCTTGCATCATCGCCAATGGTTACATTTTCTCCGATATACACAAATGGTGCAACATACACATCGTTGCCAATTTTTGCGGTGGAAGAAACGTATGATAAGGAAGAAATTCCTTTTTTGCGTGGTTTGTGCTGCTCCACTAAATTCATTAAAACCGCTAAGGATTCGTACGCATTTTCTACCAAAACAAGCGTGGCAGAAACTTCTTGTGTTGGGCTAAAATCCTTGTTTACCAATACAATCGAAGCCTGTGTTGAATAGATATAGGAACTGTATTTTGGGTTTGAAAGAAAGGATAATGTCCCTTTTTCTCCCGATTCGATTGCTGCAAATTTATTTACGACAACTTTTGGATCACCAATGATTGTTCCGTTCAAAAAATCTGAAATCTGTTGTGCAGAAAACTCCATATAGTAAAAATTTGGTTGCAAAAATACGAAACTATTTTTAATAAATTGCCATAATATTCTATTAATGCCCTTTTTGCAGAACGAATGAAATAAAAAAAAGGTCTAATCTTACAACACACCAACTGAAAAGATTGTTTAAATAGCTTTAGTCAACACGGTAATAACAAAGGAAATATTTCTCAATCTTTTTGGTTAAAACCTCAATATTAAGCATATCTGATGCTTGTGTAATCTCTTTTATAGATCCATCTTTGTATAGAATATC
>JBDHYS010000175.1:0-4494 GCA_039811505.1 Paludibacteraceae bacterium
TAAAATTTGTAAATTTGACATTTTTACTGACCTACGGTGGTGGGTGCACTGCTCATGCAGGGCACACACACGGGTTTTGCGTCAGGCGGGCTGACGTGCAAACTTGAAGTTTTGTGCTTCTATTCAAGTTTAGTGCTGTCAGACAGTTTTGTGCTCCGAAACCCGCCCGAACGCAAAGCCCGAGACCGTTGTATGCAAGGCTAAAAGACCGAATTACACAGAAATAACTGATTAGAAATTTGAAAAAGCGGATTGAAAATAATGACTCATTGGATGAAGGTTGGTGCAGGAAAAAATTAGTTTTTGCCCTCCCGCTTCTGCCTTTCGGGACAGTTAAGGAAGCCCGCGCACATTGCACACATTTGCAAATCGCACAGGCTGACGCACAGACCAAAATTTGCAAAAGAGTGCAATTTTTGCCAACGCTCAATAATTTACTATGAGATGTATATTTTGTAAAAATAATTCAGACGATACCAAAAGCATAGAACATGTGGTGCCTGAATCATTAGGAAATAAAGAACATGTTTTGCCCAAGGGAGCAGTTTGTGACAGTTGCAATAGTTATTTTTCTCTTAAAATTGAAAAACATGCATTAGAAACAGAATTTTTTAAAAATTTGAGATTTAGAACAGGGATTGAATCTAAAAAGGGGAAAATTCCACCTGGCAAAGGAATGATTCCATTAACAAATGATTTCCCGGCAATTTATTTGCCTAAACATAGAAATAATATTGAAGTTATACTTAACAAAGAATCATATGAATTAATTCGGCAAGGTAAAATAAAACAGATGTATGTGCCAATGTCGACTTCTTTCCCTGAAAACAATCAACATGTTTCAAGAATGCTTGCAAAAATTGGGTATGAGTTTTTGGTTCTTCGACTATCAGAAACAGATATAGAGACTCGCGAATTTGTAATTGATGAGGAAGGCTTACAGCCAATTCGCAACTATGTTAGATATAATCACAAAAATGAAAACTGGGTTTACTCCGCTAGAAAGATTTATGAAGAAGATGAAGACTTTTATCTAGAAGATGGCAAAAGTGTCGATATGGTATTTGAGTGTGACTTCTTATACACAGACAATATGGAGATGTATTTTGTAATTGCTTTTAAAGGAGTTGAGTTTGTAATTAATATGGCAGGTTCTTCAATAGATGGTTACAACACTTGGCTTGCAGAAAAGAATAACATAAGCCCTTTGTATGACAAAGGGAAAGGATTTGGCTATTTCTTAACTCCTAATTTCTTAAAATAATTAATTATGGAAAATAATTACTTCATTTTTACCGAGAAAAATATCGAAATTGAGTTAGAACGATTTCATATTTGCACTTGGGAATTTAAAAACAATTCAGCATTAATTGAGTTTGGTGGTGAAATCAAAGATGCATTTGATATAAATGAAGAAGAAGTTACATTGAAGTTTTATATTCCGTGGATTTCAAGCAACCACATTATTAATGACCTCTATGATAAACTTAAGGAATCTGAAAATAGTAGATTTATTTTCAATGATTCAGTTTCGGGACATGTGTTTTTAGATGGAGGACAAAAAAGATATGGAGTTATCCAAAAATTTCAAAATCGAAATCCACTTTGTATAATACCTATCGAATCTTCGGTGGATGAGTCAAAAAAACTAGTTACTATTAAGGCTAATCTAAAAAATCTTAAAAAACAAAAGAAAATTGAGGATGCCAGTTTATATTTTCGTTTTTATATAGAACCCAAAATAAATTTACTTTCTACAAGGAAAACAGGAATAAGTAGGTCAACAATAATTTATGATTTCAAGGTAAATGAACGAAGAAACTTACCTGAAATTTCCGAAATTGATTTTGAAGAACTAAAACTTTGCAATGTAAAGTCCTGCTTTGCATTTAATATTTTACCGAATTCATATGATTTGACTTTTTTCGACTCAAGCAGTTTAAAGAATATTAGAACATTAGAATTTGATTCTTTTAAAAAATATTTAGGCGATAACCGTGTTAAGCAGGATGAATTGGTTGTTGTTTTTAATAAGAAAAAAGAACAAGATAGTTATGCATTCTTTTCCATATTTTCAAAAGAGCGAATTGGTGCAGGTCAATTTGCTTTGGCAGTTTTAGTGAACCTAGTTTGTGCTATATTACTTTTGATACCTTCATTTAGAGAAAAATATCAAGCGAGTTTCTTTTCAAAAAAACTATGGCAAAGTCTTCCTTTTGAAGTATACTTATCCATTTTCATTGGATTGTTAATTGTTGGTTATTTTCTTTGGCCAAGAATTCTTTCAATTTTTCAAACATCAAATAGTAAAAAGATACAAAAATGAGAGCGTTATTAGATACCAACATCGTAATACATAGAGAAGCTAGCAGGATTTTAAATGTTGATATAGGAGTTCTATTTCGATGGTTAGATAAAGGTAAGTATATCAAGTGTGTTCACCCAGTAACAGTAAAGGAAATTGAAAAAAACAGCAATCAAGAAACTGTTGAAACTCTAGGAGTTAAGTTGGCGAGTTATGAGATTCTAAAGACTGTTACCCCATTGAGACCTGAAGTAATAGCTGTTTCAGATAAAATAGATGTTAATGAAAATGACAAAAATGACACAATACTGTTAAACGAAGTTTATAGTGAAAGAATAGAATTTTTAATTACAGAAGACAAAAAGATACATAAAAAGGCTGAACTCCTTGGGATTGCTGATAGGGTTTTTAAAATTGACTCATTTTTAGAAAAAGTAGTCTCAGAAAATCCCGATTTAGTGGATTATAAAGTTTTATCTGTAACAAAGAAATTATTTGGTGAGATTAACCTTTCTGATACCTTCTTTGATAGTTTCAAAGAGGATTATGCTGGTTTTGAAAAATGGTTCCTAAAAAAATCCGATGAAACAGCTTATATTACTATTAATAAAGGGAATATACTTTCATTTTTATTTCTTAAGGTTGAAGATAAAAATGAGAACTATTCTGATTTAACACCAGTTTTCACTCCAAAAAGAAGATTAAAAATTGGAACTTTTAAAGTAATTAGTAATGGTGTTCGGCTTGGAGAGAGGTTTATGAAAATAATTTTTGATAATGCAATTCAATATAAAGTTGACGAGATTTATGTAACTATTTTTGATAAAAGAGAAGAACAGAAAAGATTAATTAGTCTACTCGAGGACTGGGGGTTCGTATTGTTTGGCACTAAAAATACAATTAATGGAACTGAATTGGTTTATGTAAGGGATTTCTCACCTTCATTTAATCTAAATAATCCCAAGCTTACATTCCCTTATTTTTCGAAAAACACTAATATATTTATGATTCCAATTTACCCTGATTATCATACAGAACTTTTACCTGACTCAATACTGACAACGGAATCTCCTTATGATTTTGTCGAAAACGAACCTCACAGAAATGCAATTAGTAAAGTATATATATGTAGGTCAATTGAGAAGAATATTAATAAAGGAGATATAATCGTTTTTTATAGAACTGCAGCATCGGGTAGGTCAGCCTATTATACTAGTGTAATTACTACAATTGCCATTGCCGAGGGTAAAATTACCGATATAGCTGATGAAAACGATTTTATTTTAAAATGTAGAAAAAGGAGTATATTTTCAGATAATGGACTTAGAGAATATTGGAACTGGAAACCAAATTTCAGACCATTTATTATAAACTTTTTATATACACATTCGTTTCCAACAGGTAAAAGAATTAATCGACAAAGATTATTAGATTTGGGAATTCTAACAGGTGCGGAAAACGAGATTAGAGGATTAAAAAGAATAACTAAAGAGCAATTTGAATTAATTTTGAAAGAAACGGATACAAATGAAAGTATTATTATCGATTAAGCCGGAATTTGCCGAAAAGATTTTTAATGGCACAAAAAAATATGAGTTTAGACGTTCTGTTTTCAAAAACAAGAATGTAAAAACAGTTGTCGTTTATGCTTCTTCTCCAGTACAACAAGTGATTGGAGAATTCGAAATTGAAACGATTTTAAATCATAATTTACAAGAGCTTTGGAATCTGACTAAAGATTATTCAGGCATAACAAAGAATTTCTTTTTTGACTATTTCATAAATAAAGAAAGAGGTTACGCAATAAAAATAAAAGAAGCAAAGCTCTATGATAAAGCACTATCAATAAAGGATGACTTTAATGCAACACCTCCACAATCATTCATGTATTTGGAGGAATGTTTTGTATAATTGCTTGCCCACACAACCAAGCACATTTGCAATTCGCACATACCGACACGCAACCAAAAATTACAAAAGAGCTTGTCTGTCTGCCACCGCTTTTTTGCCGACCCTAAAAACTAATTTTTTCGGAAATAGCAGTGCTTTGTTTAAGCGGATTTGTATTCGTAAACGACTGATGATTAACTGATAATGAATAAAGCCCAGCAGCTAATCGAGTAGATGGTCGGTGAGCTAAGCTCACCGATGCACCTCTCACACCACCGTGCGTACGGGTCTCGTACACG
>JBDHYS010000176.1:0-4494 GCA_039811505.1 Paludibacteraceae bacterium
CTAATTTTACTCTGCATCATTGGTTTATTTTTTACGCCATCGGTGAAATCAAAAGGTATCATTGATTACTTTGTGGATATGCCGGCTTATTTATTGCCCTCTCTGAAAAGTTCTTACAAACTTGAAATGGTAGAAAATATGCTCTCACAAAAATCGGACACAATCCAAAATGAGCTTAATACAACCATTCGTTTTTTGGAATTAGATACTGTTAATCAATATATACATTTAGAAAGTTCTGAAAATTCAACATTTCAAATTTTTACCACAACGCACTCAAACGATACAATTATCGGAATAATCAATTCCGTATGTGCGCCGATTTGCAGTTCGTATATCTCATTTTTTGACGTAGAATGGAAAAAACAAAACATTAACCTTCCGCACCTTCAATCAAAAGATTGGATAGAACAAAACGACACACTCATCAACGGAAAAAAACTATCTGAATGGGTAATTACTTCGTTTATAGAATACAAATTTAATCCAACAAAAAAGACGATAGAAGCACTGAATCATAGCCTGGATTTTTTAGGATTGGAAGACAAATCAACCTTAGAATCCTATTTTTCGGATAAACCAAAAGCATTATTTTGGGATAAATCTTCAAATTCCTATCAAATAAAAAACGATTAATTCATTTATAAAAAAGGAAATGAGCACTAACCAACAGATGAATATCGGACGAAAAGATGTCGTATGGAACTTTGCTGGTACTTTTATGCGGGTTGCATCGGGATTGATAATTCTTCCGATTGTATTACGCACTTTTCCAAAAGATGAGTTTGGACTTTGGACTATCTTTTTAGCAGTTGGAGCAGTTGCTTCACTTCTTGATTTTGGATTTTCAAATGCCTTTGGACGAAACATAACCTATATTTTTAGCGGTGTCAAAAAACTTCAAACAAAAGGATACAATGCGATTGATAAAAACGACAAAGCGATTGATTTTAGTCTTTTAAAAAGCGTAATACACGCTATGCGAAAATATTACGCTATACTTGGTGTCCTATTTCTACTAATTTTTCTAACAATTTCACCATTTTATCTACCACACATTCTCACAAGAAACAATTACAGCGGGAATCATAATACGGTTTGGATTGCTTGGCTTTTGTACGGTGTAATGGTTTCATACCAACTTTACACTTATTATTACAGTGCTTTGTTGATGGGACGCGGAATGGTAAAACAGAATCAACAGGCAATAATTATTGGACAATCCGTTCGTATTTTAATCATCTATATTTTGGTTCTTTTTGGTCATGGAATTGTCGCATTGGTTATTGGGCAGTTTTTGGGTGATTTTATTACACGTTCGATAAGTTATTTTTTCTTTTACGATAAAAATCTAAAATCAGAATTAAAAAAAGCTGTTGTAACTTCTACCAACCACATTATGAAAATAATGATGCCAAATGCTATTCGCATTGGTATTACAAGTTTAGGCGGTTTTTTAGTTGTCCGTGCTGCTGTTCCAATTGCATCGCTTTATTTGCCGCTTGATGTGATTGGCTCTTATGGCTTAACAAAGCAAATAATCGACTTGATTGTTGCCATCGGTTCTATTTGGTTTGGAACTTATTACCCAAAAATAACATCATTTAGAGTTAATAACGATATTACACAATTAAAAAGAATGTATTTAAAAGGAAAATTCTCTCTCCTTTTTATATTTCTAATTAGCGGGATAGGATTGGTTCTTTTTGGCGATTTTGCTCTTTCGTTAATCAAAAGTCAAACTCAACTCCTGCCCGTATTTATGACTTCTATTATGTTGTTGATAGCTTTTTTAGAAGCCAATCACGCCATGTCGGGTAACATGCTTTTAACTAAAAATGAGGTTCCATTTGCAAAAGCATCTGTTCTATCCGGTTTGGCTACTGTTTTGTTGCTTTTTATTGGATTAAAATTTTTGACATTAGGAGTTTGGGTGATGATTTTAGCACCCGGTATTGCACAAGGGGTGTATCAAAATTGGAAATGGCCCCTTGAAGTAGTAAAAGACATTCACATTTCCTACAAAGATTATTGGATAAATTTCAAACAGTTTGTAACCCAATTCCATTAAGACATTCTTCATCCCAAAAACAGAGGCTGCTTCAAATTGAAGCAGCCTCTGTTCTTTAATTTCATTTCACTTAGCGAAACAATCTTCGAGTTCTTACTACGCCATAAAGCAATGCCAATAATCCTATGAAATAGAATCCATCGCCTACTGGAACAATCTTATCTTCTTGATCAAGAATTATTGGTTCCGGGTCAAGAAGTGCCCAACCGTTTGAATTGACAGGTGCACTCATCAGCGTAGTGTTAGCTCCTAAAACAGAGATGTTATTATTACTTATAGCGTTATTGTAATCACCATTATTTGTTCTGCGTTGGTGTACTACTATCATATTGTTTGTATTACCTCCTCCATTTGTAGATGTAAAACCTTTTTCCGTTTTCTCCTTATCCGCATAAAAAGAACTATTTGTTGCTTTCCCAAGTTGGGCGGCATCTTTCATTTGTTGCGATGGAAGAACCCATTCTGAATTAGTTACACTATTATCAGAAACTGTATTCTTTTTAACTCCTTTTTTATTGTTTTTCTCAGGATGCACAATGGGTGCAAATGTTTTTTCTGCATCGTCAGGCGTCAAAAGATCGGTATAAAAACTCGTTAACTCAATTTTCATTGGATTTGAAGTATCCAAACTGTCAAATATATAAAACAGACCTCCACCGATAACAAAAAATGCTATTGTAGCTAATATTATATTTTTACTATTTGTTCTCATTTCTTATTTATTAGAAGTTAGTTTTACTTATTTTACAATTAATTTTACGTTTTCTACTTCTCCGTCAGCCTCCAAGTGAAGTACATACACTCCCCTAATTAAGGAAACAGGTACCCTCGTTACTGCATGTTTCATAGAATAAGTGCCGATTAGTTTTCCCGACAGGTCAACCAGATGTGCCACACCAACAGCTGACGTAAGGTTGGACAAAACTAATTCGTTGTTATTTTCCAAATAACCATCTACCAACTTGAATTCATCGCTATTCATATCAATATTAGCTGAATTGGCTATTATAAATCGTTTCACAGCTCTATTTGGATGATTAGCAGTAAAGTTATAAACTGTTCGTTCGTCATTCAAAGAAATGGCTTTTCGTTCAACTAAATCTATTAAATGTAAATCCTCGTATTCCTCTAAATTGGTTTTATCCAATATCAATTCATAAGCCGTATCTCTATTCGGTTGAATTGTCAGAATCTTTTTGTCAATGGTGTTACTTGTATTTACTTGTAGTTTGCCAAATGGCGACTCACTGTAAATAAAGGCAGTTGGTGTACCAAAATATTTTGTTCCATCCCAGCCGTTATCAAACTTATCACTTGTACCTTCTTGACTGAACAACCAAGCCCTATCCACGGTGGATTTACTTTTCAGTGTTACAGTTAAGTGAGATAAAGGAACCCTTTGAGTTAACTGAGGACGAGTATTTCCAACAACACCGCCATCAACATATTTCAATGTTACTGTTTTATCTGATTGATTATACAACGTTTCACTATCAGTAAATTTCAATAAGAACCCTTGTAATGAAGGGATTTGATTTCCCCAAACTGTTGAACCAACCTTAGCCGGAATTGCAATATATGATCCTGCATTAGGTGTAGTAGCAGTAGTTACGATTCCGCCTTCATTTCCCCAATTTTGGAAACTACCTGTTCGATATATATAAACCGTTTGTTCCACTTCTGAGTCATTGAAGATAATTCCATTGTCTAAATTAATAGCTGCTGTATAGGAATTACCAAACACATTTTGTCCTAATGCGTAATGTTCATTAACACCAGATGCACCAACTACTGCTACTGCTTTACGAGTTAAAGTCAATGTTTTATCACAAAAGAAAAGTTTACCTTTAATGGTATAATACGTTGGAACATCTTGTGTAATTTCATACCCTTCAAACATATTTAATGTTTCGTATGGAGTTACTTTATTCCACTTGTCATAGAAAGTTGAAGAGCCTCCAGTTCCATAGATATTACCATTTTGAGGTTCACTGTATTTTTGAATCCATGAATCATAGAACGCGTCTAATGCAACTACGTTCTCAACAGGAACTCCAAAATGTTGCCAACTATGAGAAGAACTCAATCCGGTTCCAGCTGTTGGACTTCCAGTTATATTATCTGTCCATTTAATTGTTTCATCGACCTTTTGACCTTGTGCCCATAGTTCTACAGTAGCATATACGTCATAATTACCACACGCATTCAAAGCAATAAAACTTCCGTTTGGTACAGTTCCATGCGTTGTTTTATCTGCTTCAATTACAATTTTACCTACATCTTCAGGATTTTCAGAACCCACAACCTCTCCATGAACAATTATTGTGGAAGATGGCGGAACAATTAAGTTCTTACTACTTCTATTAGTTAAATCACCTACTTCTACCGGTGTTCCTGTTGGAACATGAAGATCATCCTTTGCA
>JBDHYS010000177.1:0-4488 GCA_039811505.1 Paludibacteraceae bacterium
GTTGTGCGATGCGGTAATGATAACACCACTTTGGCAACCAAAATGACGAATTGCAAACGAAACTTCCGGCGTAGGGCGTAAATCTTCAAAAAGATATACCTTTATACCGTTTGCAGTGAAAATACTGGCTACAATTTCGGCAAATTTTCGGCTGTTGTTCCGACAATCATGACCGATTGCAACACTAATCTGGGGCAAATCGGCAAATTGTGAAAGCAAATAATTACTCAAACCTTGTGTGGCAGCTCCAATGGTGTAAATATTCATTTTGTTGCTTCCGGCACCCATAATACCACGTAAACCTCCGGTACCAAATTCCAAATCTTTGTAAAAAGATTCAATTAATTCTGTTTTGTCGTCAGAATCAATCATCCGCTTCACTTCTGCTTTTGTTTCAGCATCGTATTTTCCGTCAAGCCAAACTTGGGCTTTTGACAGCACATATTTTAATAAATCGTTGTTTTCCATAAAAATATTTTTCTTTATTTGTATTTTCTCAAATTGTTTTTTATTCTCCTTTCTTTATATTCGGCTCTTCCAATCCGTACCCTTTTTTCTTATCTTCAGCTTTCAGCCAAAAACTCAAGATAAGTGCTAAAGCTCCGAAAACCGCAAAAATCAACATAGGAATTGTGTAGTCGTACTTTGCTACACCTCCTGCTTTAATAACTTCTGAGGCTTCAGGATTGCTCGCTTTCAAAGCCCAACCAATAAGAATCGGCGTTAGCATCAGTCCGATGTTTTGAATCCAAAAAATAATTGAATAAGCTGAACCCAACACTCTGTTGTCCACTAATTTTGGCACAGAGGGCCAAAGTGAAGCCGGAACCAACGAAAACGAAACGCCCAAAATAATAATTGCTGTCAATGCGATGGCAAACGAGAAATTTTCTGCCGGCACAAGTGCAAAAATAAGATGACACACGATGACCAACAACGAACCCAACATCAACATCGTGGCTCCTTTTCCTTTGTTATCAATAAACCAACCCAACAAAGGAGTGAGCACCATCGCACCGATTGGGAAAAATGAGAATAATTTTCCTGCATCGGCAGTTGTCATATCGAGGCGGCTTTCCAACATTCCCGTTGCAAATTTTTGAAAAGGGAAAATGGCAGAATAGAACAAAACACACAATCCGGCAACAATAAGGAATGTTTTGGAAGTGAAAATTGCTTTCAAATCGCTCACTTTAAACTCTTCTTGGTCTGTTTGTTGATTAGTTGAAGCATCTTGTTGTTCTAATTTTCTATCGATAAAGAAATAGATGGAAAATGTCAATAATCCGATTAAAAGAAGCAGCGTTCCAACGCCTACGGAAAGCGAGATTGAACCCGTTTCAGCCAAATAGGGTGAAAGACGAAATACAGCAAAAACTCCTAAGCGGGCAATTGCCATTTCAAGTCCCATTGCCAAAGCCAATTCTTTGCCTGTAAACCATTTTACAATTCCTTTTGACACTGTAATTCCAGCCATTTCTACTCCGCAACCAAAAATTGCAAATCCAATGCTTGCTACTTTTGCAGATGGTAAAAATTGTGGTAAAAATGAATTAAAAAAATCAAAACCAAATCCTCCGTTGTTGAATACATCGCTTATTCCGTATAGCTTAGTGGAAGCTCCCAGCACCATCACCAATCCAGACAAAACTGCTGTGAATCGAACGCCCATTTTGTCCAAAATAATACCGGCAAAAATAAGGAAAAAGACAAATACATTTAAAAAATACTCTGATCCGGCAACTGTACCAAAGGTTTCGGGCGACCATTTTAAGTTTTGTTCTAAAAGTGTGCTCAACGGTGCTAATACATCAATAAACATATAAGCAAAAAACATAGTGCTCGAAAGCAATAGCAGTGCAATCCAACGCACCCATTTGGAGTCGCGAAGTAATGTTGTGTTGTTATTCATATAAAAGGAATGTTTTAATGAACTACAAAATTACTGATTTTTTTCTTATTTCGAGATAGATTTGTTGAAAAATACTTCGTTGTGTGTATTGTTGCAAAAATAATTTTGTTAGATTTAATAAAAATTGTACTTTTGCATTCCCAACATTTCTAAGCACAGGTGGTGAAATTGGTAGACACGCTACTTTGAGGGGGTAGTGCCGGTTACGGTGTGTGAGTTCGAGTCTCATCCTGTGCACAATAAAAGACAAAAGAAGAGATGAACATAAAAAATATCGTCCTAAATAACCGTTACAGATTATTTTGGACGATATTTTATTTAAAAT
The DNA here is from genome assembly GCA_039811505.1 of Paludibacteraceae bacterium. Classification (GTDB taxonomy): domain Bacteria; phylum Bacteroidota; class Bacteroidia; order Bacteroidales; family Paludibacteraceae; genus UPXZ01. The sequence goes on from JBDHYS010000177.1 coordinate 2,238, forward strand.
CTTTTAACTGTTCTTGCAATTTCTTTCTTGCCAAGAAAATTCTACTTTTTACCGTTCCGATGGGTAAATTCATTGTTTGGGCAATTTCTTCGTATTTGAAACCATCTAAGTGCATTGTAAACGGAATTCGGTATTCATCGGCAAAAGCATTGATACTGTTATTTATTTCACCTACCGACAAGGCTCCTTCTGGATTTTCAAAGCCTGAGTTTTGAGGAAGATTGAGATGATGTAAATCATCTGTTCTATCAAAAACAGTCTGATTACGCACAATTTTGCGATAATTATTTATGAAAATATTTTTCATAATTGTAAGAATCCATCCTTTAAAATTGACGTTTTCTACAAATTTATCCTGATTGTCTAATACTTTTAGAGTGGTATCTTGCAGAAGATCCTCTGCATCATCGCGATTGAGAGTTAGTGAAAATGCGAAATTACGCATATTACTTTGCAACTCGATTAAATCTTTTTCAAATTGACTACTTTTCATTTTAGATACATTTAATGTGTGAATAAATTAGCTAAAATGAATCCTTCTTTTAGGGTGAATCTTCTCGAAAAAAGAAAACTCAATAGTCAGTTATCTATACTGAATAAACAGCTAATAAAAGAACTCAAATAAAATTTGTTTGATAATTCCAATGCAAAAATACAAATTATTTTTTTAAAAACACTATATTTGTAGAAATATTTTTAACAAAATGAGAAAATCGGACATTTTTATCGGAATTACGCTCTTATTTGCATTTTTTTCTTTTACTATTCAAGCAAAAAATGTTGACCGCCCACTCTATTTTTCTATTGATTTAAAAAAAAATGTGGGAAGCACAACTTGGATTTACATTAAAAAAGGATTTGAAGAAGCCAAGTTACTGGATGCCAAAGCCATAATTATTGAGATGAATACGTATGGCGGAGAAGTTGTTTTTGCCGATTCCATTCGTACTAAAATCTTAAACAGTCCGATTCCAACGTATATGTTTATTGACAACAATGCTGCAAGTGCCGGAGCTTTAATTTCCATTGCTTGTAATAAGATTTATATGCGAAGCGGAGCCACAATTGGTGCTGCTTCCGTTGTAGATCAGACAGGGCAAAAAATGCCCGACAAATATCAATCGTATATGCGTGCCACAATGCGTGCCACAGCACAAGCACACGGAAAAGACACAATTATACAAGGACGTGATACGACTTTTAAGTGGAAACGCGACCCGTTGATTGCCGAAGCGATGGTTGATGAACGAACTTTTATTCCACACGTTACCGATTCAGGAAAAATACTCACATTTACGAGCGAAGAAGCTTTAAAATATGGATATTGCGATGGAATTGCAGAAAATATTCATGAGATAATTGAAAAAGAAGAAGGTAGCAAAAATTATGATCTAAAGAAATTTGAGCCCGACACAATGGACGATATCAAAGGTTTTTTGATGAGTCCCATCTTTCAAGGGATTTTAATAATGCTTATCATTGGAGGAATTTATTTTGAGCTTCAAACACCCGGAGTTGGACTTCCTCTTGCAATGGCAATAATTGCTGCATTACTCTATTTTGCACCGCTTTATATAGATGGATTAGCTGAAAATTGGGAAATTTTGCTCTTTATTATCGGAATTGGATTGGTTATTTTGGAGTTGTTTGCATTTCCCGGTTTCGGCGTTGTCGGAATTAGTGGAATTGTGCTGATTGTGGCAGGATTGACGTTGAGCTTAATTGAAAATGTAAGTTTTAACTTTGAAAGAGTTGATTCAAAATCATTTAGTGTAGCATTACTCACAGTTTCATTTGGTATTATTGCAGGATTTGGTGTTGTGCTTTATTTGAGTAATAAAATTGGAAGTAAAAATAAGATTTTTAACCGTCTTGCACTTAACACAAAACTGGACAATAAAGAGGGTTATGTGGGCGTTTCGATGGAAGGAGAACAAAAAATAGGGTCGGAAGGAATTGTAACTACAGATTTACGCCCTTCGGGAAAAGTGAAAATAGATGGTAAAACTTACGATGCAATTTCAGAAGGTGGATTTTTTATTGAAAAAGGGACTGCAGTACACATTGTTGGTTATGAAACAGGACAAGTTTATGTAGAAGTAAAAAATTAATCGTATTTTATTAAAAATTTCACTTTAACTATTTAACATCAAACTATGTTTGAACCCAAAATTTCAAAAGAAAAAATAAATTCAATGCCAATTGAAAGTTTTCAAGGTGAAATTAAAATTATTGATACTGCAAAGAAAAT
>JBDHYS010000178.1:0-4487 GCA_039811505.1 Paludibacteraceae bacterium
TATGAAAAACAAAAAGGAAAGACTCAATTTGATAGCCGAAATACTCCGTTTTCAGGTAATAGGAAGTCAAGAAGAATTGTTGCAAGAATTACAGAACAAAGAAATTAAAGTAACTCAAGCCACACTCTCACGCGATCTCAAACGGATGAAAGTTGCCAAAACACCACTTTCCAACGGCACATTCAAATACGTGCTGCCGCCACAACACAAGGTGATAGATTCCAATCTTTCTTCCTCCAATTTCACTTCTGGTGGTGCAGTATTAAGTATTGAGTTTTCCGGTTCATTGGCTGTTATGAAAACCAAACCCGGCTATGCAAATGCGGTTGCTTGGGATATTGACAACAGAGCAAATGAAGAAATTTTAGGTACAATTGCCGGCGATGATACAATTCTACTTATTCCTCGCGAAGACGTGAATCGTGAAAGAGTAATGGAAGTTATCCAGCTGATTTTTAACAATGAAAAATAGAGAAAAATAGTTTATAAAAAATGAAAAGTGAAATTTCTGAAACAGACGATATTTCGATAGTTATTGCTAACGAAACACATTTTAAATACATTGATGTAATCCTTACCACCATTGAAGTGGCAGCCAAAATACGTGGCACAGGAATTGCTAAGCGCTCGCCCGATTACATCGAAACAAAAATGAGAGATGGAAAAGCCATTATTGCTTTGACAAAAGAGGAAGAATTTGCCGGATTTTGTTATATCGAAACATTTGGAAATAAAAAATTTGTTGCCAACTCGGGTTTAATTGTTGTTGACACATACAGAGGACACGGACTTGCCAAAAGAATTAAAAAGAAAGCTTTTCAAATCTCTCGTGAACGTTATCCGGACGCCAAAATTTTCGGAATTACCACAGGTTTAGCCGTAATGAAGATCAACTCCGAATTGGGCTATCGACCGGTAACTTTTTCAGAACTGACAGACGACAAAGAGTTTTGGGACGGATGCAAAGGATGTGTTAATTATGACATTTTGCAACGTACTAATTTTAAGCATTGTTTGTGTACAGGAATGTTGTATGACCCTGCTTGGAGCAAAGAAAATGAGAAAAATGCTCACAATGAAACTCCAATAAAAAGCACAAAAATCACAGCACGGCTTTCATCAACTCCAAAAAACGGAAAAACAAAAAAAACAGTTACTAAAAAGAAAATCAGAATATAATATTTATAGAAAAGAAAAATATGAAAGAAAAATTAGTATTAGCATTTAGTGGAGGTTTAGATACTTCGTTTTGTGCAAAATATTTATCAGTTGATAAAGGATACGAAGTGTACACAGCAGTTGCCAACACGGGCGGATTTGATGAAAAAGAATTGGCAGAAATTGAAGAAAAAGCGTATCGCCTCGGTTCAAAAAAACACGTAGCACTCGATGTTACACAAGAATATTATGATAAAAGCATCAAATATATGATTTTTGGGAACGTGCTTCGTAATGGAACGTATCCAATTTCAGTAAGTTCAGAGCGGATTTTTCAAGCTATTGCCATTATAAATTATGCGAAGGAAATTGGTGCCGAATATGTGGCGCACGGAAGTACCGGAGCCGGAAACGACCAAATACGTTTCGACCTTACTTTTGAAATTCTGGCACCCGAAATTAAAATTCTCACGCCAACACGTGATATGACGCTTACACGTGAATATGAAATAAATTATCTCAAAGAAAATGGATTTTTAGCCGATTTCAAAAAAATGGATTATTCCATCAATAAAGGATTGTGGGGAACTTCCATTGGAGGAAAAGAAACGCTAAAATCAGAACTGACACTTCCCGAATCTGCTTATCCAAGCCAAATAACAAAAACAGAAGAAGAAACTGTCAGCATCACTTTTGAAAAAGGAGAAATAACAGCCATAAACAACGAAAAATCAGAAGATAAAATCTATTTAATCAATAAATTAGAAAATATTGCCAATAAATTTGGCATTGGACGTGATATGCACATTGGCGATACGATTATTGGGATAAAAGGACGTGTGGGATTTGAAGCTGCTGCACCGATTTTACTTATCAACGCACACAAAATGCTCGAAAAACATACGCTCACCAAATGGCAACAATACTGGAAAGACCAATTAGGAACGTGGTATGGAATGTTTTTGCACGAAGCACAATATTTGGAACCGGTAATGCGAGATATTGAACGTTTTTTAGAAAGTTCACAACAAAACGTTACAGGAACTGTAACCGTTCAATTGCGTCCGTATAGTTATACTTTGGTTGGTGTGGAAAGTTCGTTTGATTTAATGAAAACTGATTTTGGAGAATACGGAGAAATAAACAAAGCTTGGACAGCCGATGATGTAAAAGGATTTACAAAAATTCTCGGCAACCAAATGAAAATATTTCATAACACCCAAAAAAGAAACAGTTGATTTATAAAATCAGAATAGATTTAATTTATCCCTAACAGCTTTTGAAAAACTGTTAGGGATATTAATTTACACATCAATTGAAGTAATTTCGACTAACAATTCATCTTGCATAACCGATTGACCGGGCGTAACGTGAATTTTACGGATTACACCGTTGCAAGGTGCTCCAATTTCATTTTGCATTTTCATCGCCTCAAGACTTAAAATCGGTTCGCCTTCGTTTACCAAATCGCCTTCACTCATAAAAATATCGACGATTTTCCCCGGCATAAGCGATTTTATATTGTTTTTTCCTATCGTTTCTTTATCTTTTTGCAACATTCCTTGTCGAAGATATGAAAAAATAGATTCCAAGCTAAATTTGTATTCCACTCCATTTACTTTTACTGTAATTCTATTCTGATCACGCATCGTAATTTCGCAGCGGTACAATTTATCGTTTAAGCTAAACGAAGAAAAGTTATTTTTGTGTTCTTTGAAAAACACATCCATTTCCTCATCATTGATAATCGGCTTGGATTCTTTCGGAAGATAAATTTTAAATCTATCTCCATTGTCGCGCATAGCAATGAAAAGTCGTGTTGCATCGCGTTTATATACATAAGGTGCTCCCATTTTTCTGTTTTTTTATGTGATAGAAGTTAAAATTATTTATTAATACGTTTGTTGAGAACCCACACATTGAGAGATTCACTCTTAAACATTGGCGACTCTGACGAATACTGTAGATACTCTTTTGCGTAAGTAATCGTAGCAGCCAAAGCAGCCATCATCGCTTCATCTTCCGATTCGAGCATTTCGGTTGTAAACACCGAATCAACCCAATTGGTGGTGTAACTTGCATCTACAAACTCTTTGCTTCGCAACACTGTTCTGCAAAAAGGAACCGTAGTTTTAAGTCCTGAAATATAAAAATCATCTAATGCAAGCAGCGTTTTGTTTATACAATCTTGCCTGTTTTCACCGTGAACAATAATTTTGGCAATCATTGAATCAAAATAAGGAGTTACGACCGAAAAATCTTTTACGCCGGTTTCCACCCGAATATCTTTTCCAACAGGAAATTGAATTTTCTCAATAAAACCCGTTTGAGGGGAAAATCTATTTTGAGGATCTTCCGTGTTTACTCTACATTCAATCGCCCAACCGTTAATCTGAATATCCTCTTGCTGCAATGTCAATTTTTCATTCAACGCAATTTTAATTTGCCATTCTATTAAATCAACTCCGGTAATCATTTCTGTAACAGGATGTTCAACTTGAATACGCGTATTCATTTCCATAAAATAGTAAGAACCATCGTTGTCCAAAATAAACTCAATCGTTCCAGCCGAATAATATCCGATTTTTTTGGCAAAATTGACTGCCAATTCGCCCATTTCTTCTCTTTGTGCTGTCGAAATACTTGCTGATGGAGCTTCCTCTACGATTTTTTGATGTTTTCTTTGCAAAGAACATTCACGCTCGCCTAAATGGACAACATGTCCAAGTTTATCTCCCAAAATCTGAAATTCAAGATGTTTTGGATTGATTAAATATTTTTCAATAAAAATATCTCCGTTTCCAAAAGCAGCAACTGCTTCATCATAAGCAGATTTGAAATGGCGTTCCATTGTTTCAGGTTTTTCAACAATTCGCATTCCGCGTCCACCGCCGCCGGCAGAAGCTTTCAAAATAACGGGATAACCAATTTTATCGGCAAATTCTTTGGCAACTTGTGCATCGGTGATTGCACTTGGACTTCCCGGAACCAACGGCATTGACGCTTCCGCAGCCATACTTTTAGCCACCGTTTTAAGTCCCATATTCCGAATCAACTCTGGCGAAGGACCCACAAAAATAATGTTATTTTTTTCGCAAAGTTCAGCAAAATCAGGATTTTCAGATAAAAATCCATATCCCGGATGAACCAAATCAATGTTATACTCAAGGGCTAAATTGACAAGTTGTTCCGGATTGAGAAAGATTGATTTCTCGGTCAAATCTTCTTTTACAGTGATAATTTCATCGGCAAACTCCAAATACATTGCATCGGGCTCACGATTGGATTGGATAACACACGTTGTTAAACCCATTTTTTTTGCAGAACAA
>JBDHYS010000179.1:0-4477 GCA_039811505.1 Paludibacteraceae bacterium
CATAAATTGGTTAGAAGATTGAAGTCCAGCTGCTAAACCTCCTCCTTTTGAGTTTTGTACCAAAACAACAAGTGTCAGCAAAATGGCTGCAATTATAATTAGAATAGTGAGTGTAATATACATAAAGTATGAATTAATTATTGGTTATTTTTTTCAAAAATCTAATTTGGTCTGCAAAGTAAATACTTTTTTTTGGATTAATCAAATTTAATTTTTCATACGTTTCGATTGCTTCCGCATATTTTGCTTCTTTGATACATTTTTTTGCATATATTTCTAATTCTTCTACCATCGATTTTTCTTTATTTTTATCAGTATGAGCTGTGCTTTCTGCAATTTCTGTTTCGGCTTCTTTTGTTGTTTCTGTGTTTTTTGATGTGGAATCTGTTTGCATCATTTCACGCGCTTCGCGAAGTTTGGCTGCCAAAGATTTTAACGAAGTTCGGTCGTTTGCTTGTTTTTCTTCTAAAACGCCAATCATATCAAAATAACTTCCTGTCAAAGCATTTCGTTCACGATTGAGATTTTCTGTTGCATTTATTTTTTCGGGATGGATGAAAAAATACAAATTTCTTCTATTTGGAGTGAACAATGCTGTTTTTTTCAATTCTTGCTCAAAATAAACACTATCCTGATTTTTCAACGATTTAAGATACAACCATTGTCCAATTCCGAAATAAGGATATTTTACAATCAACTCTTTAAGATTTTGTTGATCATCAACTGAAATACTTTCAGGATGTGTTACACAGCGTATTAAATCTTCGTATTTCATAATATTTTGTTTTATAATGATTCAAAATTATCTCTATCTTTACCATTTTGCAACGGTATCATTGTAAATTTTATCAATAATTTCTTTTATTAATAAATCGACAAGTTCTGCTTCGACATCGCTTAACATTTTATTACTGTCAAAAAGTTGTGATGAAGAATATTTTGTTTCAAAATCGTTTTCAGGATTTTTATAATCGGTGAAACGCACATTGATTGTTAAGGTTAGCTTTGTTTCAGAAGCATAAGAATCGGCACTAATTGCCATTGCTGCAAGCTGATAACTCACAATTTCTCCTTCCAAATGTAAATCTCCACCCTCACGTAGCATTATTAGTTTTGTTTGGCGAGTATATTTATCTTTTAGCGATTCCGTGAAAGTTTGTGATAGTGTAGGATTTACGAGCTCTGCATTATTAGGAAAATCGGCTATGGAAATGCTTTTGTATTTTGTATAATCCAAAGAGCCGCCAGAAAATCCGTAGGAAATTGTGCAACTATAAAACACGGTTAGGATTAGAAAAGCAAAAATATAACCAAAATAATGTTTGAAAAAGTTCATATTATCCTTGTTTTTTAAAAATCAATATCATATTCTTTTATTTTTCGATACAAAGTTCTTTCCGAAATGTCCAATTCCAATGCTGCAGGTTTTCTTTTTCCGTTGTATTTTTTCAGTGTGCGGATAATCATTTGTTTCTCCATATCGGCTAAACTGAAATTTTCGTTGCTATCATCAAATTCTACATCGTGAACAAGTTCAGCATCATCTGCATCTTCAAATTTTCTGCTCACATCGGTAGAAATAAAATCTGCTGTGTGAATTGTTTTAGTTGTGATTTCCGATTCAGGCGATTGGTGAATAATGGTGTGTGAGAAAGCAGAATCGCCGGTTTGGATTTGTTGTTCATTATTTATTAAACCGTTTACTATTTTTTTCAACTCATTCATATCTTGTTTCATATCAAATAGAACTTGGTATAAAATTTCCCGTTCGCTGTTGAATGTTTTTCTGTCTGAGTGGGCTTTTTCAAAAATTACCGGAAGCATTTCTGATTTTTCATCTGGAAGATAATTTTTTAATATCGCAGCTGTAATTTCACGTTGTTGCTCAATAACCGAAATTTGTTCGGTAATGTTTTTCAGTTGTCGCACATTTCCATTCCAGTAATAATTCATCAACACGATTTTTGCATCGTCTGTCAATCGAACAGAAGGCATCTTGTATTTTTCTGCAAAATCAGAAGCAAATTTTCTAAATAGAAGCGGAATATCTTCTTTTCTCTCTCGTAAGGGTGGAACAAAAATTGGCACAGAATTCAATCTGTAATATAAATCTTCCCGAAACCGTCCGTCTTTTATGGCTTGTTGCACATTCATATTCGTTGCTGCGACAACACGAACGTCTGTTTTTTGAGCTTTTGAAGAGCCGACACGAATAAATTCTCCCACTTCCAAAACACGCAACAAACGAACTTGCGTGGACAACGGTAATTCTGCTACTTCATCTAAAAAAATTGTACCTCCATCAGCCACTTCAAAATAACCTTTTCTGTCGGTTGTAGCCCCCGTAAATGAGCCTTTTTCATGCCCGAAAAGCTCGGAATCGATGGTTCCTTCTGGGATTGCACCACAGTTTACGGCAATGTAAGCACCGTGTTTTCGATAGCTGTAATTGTGTATTATTTGTGGAAAATTTTCTTTTCCAACGCCGCTTTCACCAGTAATCAAAACGGACAAATCTGTTGGTGCTACTTGAACAGCAACGTCAATTGCTCGATTAAGCCCTTCTGAATTTCCAATAATTCCAAAACGTTGTTTAACTGTTTGTAGTTCTGATGGTTTCATATAAATAAAAAATTATTTTTCAAATAAAAATCTGCCTTATTGACAGAAAAACGGTAAAAACAGATGACAAATTTACAAAATTATTTGATACAAATTGCTGTTTTAGATTTTATAGTAGAAAAAAGTGGATCCATCATAAAATTTAAAGCTGATTTTTGTTGAAAAAAACTCTTAACTTTTCGTAAACAATGCTTTTCTTCTTGCGTCAATAATCATTGCAGCAGTAATATCAATCCCAAACATAGAACTTTCAATCGTCATATCGTAGTTTTTCATATCTTCCCATTCTCTTTGGGTGTAATGTTTTGTGTAATAAATTCGTTCTTTGTCTTTTTTCTCCATTTCGCGTTCAGCAAATTCAAGATCAATTCCGTAATCTGTAATGACGCGGTTCAATCTGAATGTTTTGTTGGCATGAACAAACACATTGAAGCAATTTGGATGTCCTTTCAGAATGTAATCTGCGTTTCTACCCACAATCACGCACGATTCTTTTGCGGCAATATCCCGAATTATTTTAGTTTGAATTAAAAACAATAAATCACGCGGAGGTATTACTTCGTTTATATATGCAAAGTTTTGTTTATAAAGCTGATAAAGAAGATTATGCGTCTGTTTTTGTTCGTTCTTTTTCACATATTCGGCAGTTAATCCACTTGCTTCGGCTGTTAAATCAATCAATGCACTGTCGTAAAAAGAAATTCCAAGTTTTTGTGCTACAATTTCGCCAATGGCATGTCCACCGCTGCCAAATTCCCGTGCAATCGTAATCACAAAGTTTGATGTTTGCATATACGGTTCCATAGAATCTGCGGTGTCAGAGCTGGTAGAATCTTTACCGGAAAAGTCTATTTTTATGTTTTTATTGAGAAATTGAACAATGAAACCGACCAAAACTCCTATCACAATGGTTCCTTCTCGTATACCTTGAAGTTTGTGGAGAAAAATAAATGAACTTGCCGCAGCAATGACAACAAGCAATAAATCGAGAATTATTTTTGAAATTCCAAAATCAAATTGATACTTTTTAGAAAGTGCCATCACAAATCCTTCAGATGGTAAAAGTACTAAATCGGACTTAACTTGAAAAAATATCCCGATTGCAATAATTAAACTGCTAATAAATAAAACGCCCCATTGCGTAATAAAAGTTACAGGAACCGTTATCAATCTCATTAAATAGACATTGTTAACATCAATAAACCAACCTAACAATACGATTAGGAGAAGTTGCAGAAAAAGAATTTTATTAAAATTTTTTCCTAAAAATAAAACCTGTAAAATGAAAAATAAAAAATTCAATAATATCGAAAACTGCCCAACAGTAATTTTTCCATTGCCAATAAAACTAAAAACAAATGGGATTGATATTATCGGAGTTGTTCCTAACAACGATTGCAGCGACAATGCAATACCAAATGCCATTATAAAAAGCCCGACTACAGAAATAATAAATCGGATAAAAAATTTGTCTTGTTTCATCAGTTTAATAAATGATTTTTATTGTCTTTTTGTTCTCTTTTTGAAGCAATGAAATAATGTAAATTCCTTTTTGTGGTAATTCTAATTCTACTCTGTTTGAATGAACAGCAGTTGTTGAGATGCAAACTCCAGTTAAAGAATAAAGTTGAATTGCATTGACAGCATCTAAATCATAAAATATAATTTTTCCTCTATTTAAATAATAGTTGATATGTCCAAAAAAGTTCAATGGATTGCTGGAAGTTTCGAGTGTAATCGCATTTTTTATCTCTGAATAATCGGATAAAATACCTTGTTGAACGCTTCTTACTCTATAATTATAAGACGTTGCAGGTTGCAAATTGCTTACTTCATACATTTCGTTATTGACCGT
>JBDHYS010000180.1:0-4472 GCA_039811505.1 Paludibacteraceae bacterium
AAGATAGCCGGAAAAGTTTTTAATTCATCACTTTATAAAGACTTAATTTCCAATGACTAAATTTTGGCTCTGAATCGATGATTATGAATTAATTTGTTTGTGGGATAAGAGAAAGAAGTGTGAATTGAAGCTCTGGGATAATTATCGATGATTTTGGAATGAATGTATTGGAAGGACAACAACTGAATGACTTTATGGAGATTATAGAAGACCGACATGGGCAGAAAGCAACCATTATCGCCAGCCAGCGGCCGGTAAGCAAATGGTATGATGTGATAGGCAAAGCCATATTATAGTCAAAATCACTGGGTGGGTATCACCGAAATATGCATTATAAGCAATGGTGATTAGTTTGCTTGTTAGTCTGTCGGGTTTGGAGTGTTGGCAGATTTAATTTTTGCGAAGCGAGGGAATGATTTTTTTATTTTTCTTTTCGAGTTGGATTATCTTGTTGGTATTTGTCAAGTCGTTGCTGGCTAATTGCGTGATTTGCGTGATTTTTGCGTGATTTATATGTGGTAAAAAGTTCCTGCACCTGCTCCCGAAACTTTCAATATGGCAAAGACCTTAACCAATTCTGTTAATTCGTTTGTAGCTGTTCTGTTTGATATATCGTTTAATGCTTGATATTCCTTATTTGTAATTTTTCCTTTGTCTTTTGCGTAAAGTACAGCTTTTACTTGTCTGTCATTAAGTCCAAGTGTTTGCAAGTGTTCAGCGTTTAAAATATCCTTTTGAAAAACCGCCCAAATGCCTGATGAATGATAGTAGAAAGATGGTTTGGGCAAACCTGCTTCAACACATAGCTCAGTCATTTTTGTAATGCCACGTCCCCACGATTCAATGTAACCACTACGATAAAATGCCATTGCAATGTCGGGATTGTAAGGCTTTGAAGAATGTTTTGCAACCAACGTTTCAATCGTCCAATCTTCGGGAAGTTGTCCTTCATTCCAAATCATAATTTTGTCTTTGTAAACGCTGATTTGAATAGGAACACCACCCGAATAATCTTTGTGAGCAATAGCATTTAGTAATGCTTCCCGAATTGCATCTTTGGGGTATTCGTAAGTTTCTATCCGATGTATTTTGTTTTCGTAGCTGATTATTGCCTTGATGTATTTTGTAAAAAGCAAATCAATCGCCTTTTCAATTTGCTCAAACAAATTTCCGTGAACTTCGTCTTGAAAAATTAGGTCAGCATCATTTTCAAAGAAACCAATTTTGATAAAAGCACCTGTTACAAATTTTTCAGGTTTCGGGTAAAACAACAACAATGCAGCACGTTTCAGAAACTGTTTTTCTTTTAGTTCTAAGTTCTCTAAAATTTGTTCGTTCGTATCGGTCAAACTGTCCTCTGAAAGTCGTTGGCTTCTGATACCACGCTTTTTGAAAAAATCAAAAGTTTCTTGCTTTAAATCGCTGACCGAAACATTGGGGACAAGCACACCGTCCCAATGTTTACCTTTTTTCTGCAAAATAAATTTGTCTAACGCTGCACCTTTCAATTCTTGTTTAGTGCTTCCGCTTCGGTAATGATATTGTCCTTTGTAACTTACTCCGTTTGGATAAGGCTCGGTTATAATTTCAATGAACTGTTTATTATTTTCAGTATGCAAATTCACATCAACCAAAATACCCAAAACATCACGTACTTTGTTCGGAATTTCTTCCAATAATCTTTTTGCATCATCAATTCCAACAACTTTTCCGTTATCATCTTTGCCAATAAAAATAGTACCACCGTTGGCATTTGCAAAACCGCAAATCCATTTGAGGTATTCATCTCGCCAACTTTGTTTGTATTCTATGTTTTGATGCTCTGACACGCTTGCTAAGTTACTCATTTTTTCTGTTTGAATACAGAAACCAATAAGCCAATTGCAACAATTACATCAACAATATTCCAAATTTTCCTGCCTAACGCAATCTTGAAAAACGGCTGAAACAACAAAGCAAGTCCGATGTAAATTATCATTTCTGTTTGTCTTCGGCATTGGTTGGCTTGATAGGAAAGAATTGCAAAACCTACAAGCCCTGTAAGTCTTACAAGTTGATAATAACCGTAAGGATATCAATCAAGCTTCAGAGTGAGGAAGAGAAAGAAAGACTGATTGACTACGAGGAATTCATGAATAAGCATCGTTAATGAGACGATAAGTAAAGCTAACCTTCGACCGAAGATGAGACTTCAAATTTAGCAAAAAACTTTCAATCGAAGCCGTTTTATGCCGCTTCTGCCAAGCGAGCTGTTATCACTTCGCCTTTTTGTGCCGATTTAAATTTCTTCTTCATTAAGTAACCAATCAATTACGTTTATTTTTTGAATACCTTCTAAATTCGTATTATCGAAATCCAGTGTCAAGAGATACTTTGGATAATTATCTTTAATTTGACTAAATGCCGAGATTTCCCTTTTTAAAGTTTTTTCGTCATTAACCGTGAAAGCCACCTGATAATATTCTCTTTTGTTGTTGGTTTTTTGGACAACAAAGTCTATTTCTTTGTCATCGTTTTTCCCTATAAATACTTTTCCTCCTCGTCTCAGAAGCTCAAAATAAACCACATTTTGTAGTTTATGTCCTAAATCAGCATAATATTTATTGGAACTGGTTATATTCCGAAGCCCTAAATCAACCACATAGTATTTTTCGTTGGTGACGAGTAATTCTTTTCCCTTGATGTCGTAACGAGCCGCTGGATACAGAATGTATGAATTAACCAAAAAATCGAGATATTTAATTACCGTATTATGCGAAATTTTCTTTTTTGATTTTTTGCTTAGTTCACTCGCTATGTTGGTGGGAGAAAGATAAGAACCAACACTATCAAAAATAAAACTAATGATTCTGTGTAGATTATGAATATTTCGCAGTTTATACCGTTGGGCAATGTCTTTTATAACCACGGTGTCGTATATGGATTGCAAATAGTCATTTACGAGATCGCTATTTTGTTGCGACAATGTCACAGCTTCGGGAAAGCTACTACTGTTCATATATTGTCGAAATAGGCGGTCAGTGTTCTTTTCTTTGTAAAAAGCAAGAGTATATTCTTTAAAAGAATAAGGCTGTACATTAATGGCGATGTATCTTCCAGTAAGCAACGTTGCTAATTCACTACTTAACAAATAGGCGTTAGAACCCGTAACATAAAGGTCAATATATTTTTTTGTAAAAAGACTGTTTATTAGTTTTTCAAAATCGTTTACCATTTGTACTTCATCCAAAAAGATGTAATACTTCTCATCTGGATTTACCGACTTTAAAATTTCATCATATAGCGTTGTCCATTCGGTTAAATGAAGATTATCTCGTTCCTCAAAGTTTAGGAAAATGATGTTTTCTTCTGATTTCCTTGAGTGATGAGCTCGTTTTTGAAGGCCTCCATAAGTGTCGATTTACCACTCCTCCTAATACCAGTGACAACCTTGATGACGCTTTGGTCTTTAAGTTGTCGAAGCTTTTTAAGATATATTTCTCGTACTATCATTTGCAATCATTTATGCAAATATAATGCTTATTGACGAAAATGTAAGTATTGATAAAGTTTCGTCAATAGCCTTTTTTATTATAGTCAAAATCACTGGGTGGATATGACCGAAATGGCTGGGTGGGTATCACCGAAATATGCAGACACACTCTTTGACAAGTTTTGGTAGTGCGGTTGGCTTTTTGAGCAACTTGGCAATATATGTGGCTGTGAAGCGTGGGCTTTATATTTCTTTATTCCAGTCATTATGCAACTTTTTGTTTGTAAAGATGTTCCTGAAATTCTACAAACAGTCGGCTTATGTTTGCTACGTCTCCTAAAATCTCTTTTGCATCTTCTAATGATTGATATTTGTTTGTCAGCAAGATTGGTAGTTTCTCTTGGTCGAGTTCGTCAACTCCTGTTTCAATGTATTTGCTCAATACGAAAGTGATAAACTCTTTTTGCTTGTCGTTTAGTAAGGCAAATATTGTCGCTTCAGCTGCTTTGGCTCTGGCTTCTCTGGTCATGGCAATGTAGTCGCCATTGAAAACATATTCCAATACATCGTACAAGTCGCTTTTTTCCATATCAACCAACTTTTGCAAAGTCAGTAAATCAGATTTTGGAAAACCAGCATCATCTAATTTTTCTAATAATGTCCTTCTGGTTATTGGATTGCTCCAAAGTTTCCGTAATTCTTCTTCGTCTTTGAATAATTTAGGCAATTCACCAAACAGATTGCTCAAAAATTCTTCGGCTGAAATAGGTTTGCCGTCTGCACTCCAAAACGAAGTGGAAATCATGTGTTTAATCTCTCTTTCCTTACCGTTTCGCAGTTTTATTTTTACTTTCTTCTTGCATACACAAGGACTTTGACCACATTTATAACAAGGTGACGGTGGTTCACTTATACATATACAAGGTATCCCTTCGGTCTCCTACGTATTGCGTAAAATAAAAAAATCTCGAGGCTCTTGATGTTGACTCGAGATTTGGAA
>JBDHYS010000181.1:0-4468 GCA_039811505.1 Paludibacteraceae bacterium
GGATTCATCTGAAAACTTTTTGCTAAAAAACTGTTTTGAAAATGAATGCCCCAATGGATAACCGATAAGCCCGTATAATTTCATTTTTCTAATTCGAAGTGAACAAACAGGTTTTTGTGTTAAATAAGCCCTGCCTCTAACTGTTGTATAAATTCCTCTGATTGCGAAGGACAAAGTTCTGTGAAAAGTTTTGCCGCATCTAAATTGCGGTTTATTGCCATTTTCAAGAAAGCAACCGCTTTTTCATAATTACCAATATAATAACTTGCAACAGCAATGTAAAGTTCGATTAACTCAATCGTTGCATCGGAGTTGTAAGCATTTTCATAATAGGTCAATGCTTTGTGCGGATTTTCTTTTTCCATATAGATATTTCCCAAAGAGATATAAATATCGGGCTGATTGGGGTCAATTTTTATGGCTTCTTTATAAGCGAAAATTGCTTTTTCCAAATTATTTAATCCAAAATAAGCATCTCCTAAATAGACCCAAGGTTCCGATGATTCTTTGTGGTGATTGATGGCTAAGTTGATGTATAAAATGCTCTCTTCATATTCTTCCAATTCCAAATAGGAAACAGCAATTCCAATCAATGCATCGTAATTTTCAGGTTTCACTTGAAATGATTGCTTGTAATAAAACAGTGCTTCAGTAAAACGCTCTAAATTTTCGTAACATTCCGCAATAAAGAGATTTATATGCCAAGATTCTTCTGTTGAAGTGTTACATTCTTTATAAAATTCAATAGATCTGTCAAATTGTCCAAGATGAAAAAAAGCGTGTGCTTTTTGAAGCAATGAAATAAAATCTTGTTCGTCAATTGCTAATGCAAAATCATATGCTTCAATTGCAGCTTCGTAATCACCAACATGAAAATGAAGTTGCCCCAAATTGAACCAATCTTCTTGTGAATAAGGCGATAAATCGACTATTCGTTGATATGTTGCAATGGCTTCCGGATAAAGAAAATTATGCTCATAGCATTGAGCGAGGTCTGAAAGTAATTCTAAATTATTAGGATTCAGTTTATATCCGATTTGTAGTACTTTCAGAGCCGATTCGTGAGCATATTCTGCTGTAAACAAGAGTGCTATTTCGATGGCGATTGCATCTAATTCGTCATTTTCTTGTCCTAATAAAAAAAGAGCTAACTCAAACGCTTCATCTACTCTGTTTAGTTTGATAAGAACTTCAATTTTTAAAAAAAGAACTTCGGCATCATTTGCTTCGAGCGAGCGGGAAAGGATTTGAAATGCTTTTCGGTATTCTCCAATGGCGATGTTTACTTTTGCCCGTTTTAAATCCAACAATGTGCTTTGAGGATGCAATCTTTTTGCCAATTCTAACGCATGAACAGAATCTGTTGTTTTACCCATATAAAGATAAAATTCAATGATTTGCTCCATTTCATAGACATCAAAATAGCCCATTCCATTGCCGGAAAGATAGTTTTCATATCTTTCTATCAATTTCAAAGATTCATCGCCAATAAAAAAAGAAAAATTCTTTGCCATTGTATAGTTTTTTGCAAAAATAGTAAATAAGTTTCTGTAAAGTGCTTATTATTAAGAAAAGTTATTAACAGTAACTGTTTCTATATTTTATATTAACTCGTTTTTAAGGTTTCAAAATAGTATGAGATTTAAGAATAATTACTAAATTTGTCAGAGAAAAATAAATCAATTAAGAAAATGAAAAATATTCTGATTGGCATTACAGGAAGTATTGCGGCTTACAAAAGTTTGGAAATTGTGAATCAACTCTCAAAAGATGGTTTAAATGTGAATGTTGTGATGACAAAATCGGCGTGTGAATTTGTTGCTCCGCTCTCGTTTGAGACTTTATCTTCCAATTTTGTTGTTACCGATATGTTTGATCCTGCCAATGAACATCATAAAGTACAGCATATTGAATTGGCAAAAAAAGCCGATTTGTTTGTAATCGCTCCTGCAACGGCTAATATAATTGGAAAAATCGCCAACGGAATTGCCGATGATATGTTGTCCACAGTTGCAATGGCTGTTCAGTGTAAAACGTTTATTTTTCCTGCAATGAACACCGCTATGTTGAACAATCCGATAGTGCAAGACAATATTTCAAAATTGAGAAAATTTGGCTACACTGTTTTTGGAACAGGAAGTGGCGAATTGGCTTGTGGCGATGTGGGTGAAGGGAAATTAATGACTTGGGAAGAAATCGTAACGTTGATAAAAAAAGAATTTAATATGTAAATTCTTTGTCTTAATCAGGAATTAGTGTCGCTTCCATTATTTTTTCCTTTTTTATCGGAGAATTTTTAATAGAATCGGTTTCTTCCGTTTCATCACTTGGAATTTCCGTTGCATAATCTATTTCATTTACTAAATTTCTGATGCTATCTTGTTTGAAAGGATTGAATATGCGAACTAATTTGATGCTGTCAATATAAGAATTCATCAAGCTTTCCGAAGAAATTGTTCCCAACAATTCGCCGTTTAGTGATTTTATTTTTAATAAATCACGAGCTTTTAGTTTCAATGTGTATTTTCTTAATACACTGTCATTTTTCAAAAGCGTATAAATGCTGTCCGATTTTCCACTCCAGTAATTAATTCGCATTACGGCAAAATGTTTTTCAGCTTTATCGTTTGGTAAAATACGTTGAATAAACGACAGTTCGTACAGATCATTTGCCAATAAATTTTCGTTTTTAATTTCAAAATTTAGATTATTTCGTTCTTTTTTGTTTATGGAAGTTAGTCGAATGGGCTGATTCCACAAATCAACTGATTCTGTGTATCTTGCTGAATCTATTGGGTGAAATTTCCTAATTGCTACATCAGCTTTAAGGTTTTCTATCCGATTTTTTACGTTTAAATAAACTCGCTCAAATCGTTTAGGGTGTTTTGTGTACCAAGACAAACAGGAGTCAAATTCAACCCGCGTAATTCCATATTGATTAAACAACTCTGAATAGTAAGGATTCATCGAATCCTCTTGTTGGTAATAATATCCTTTTACTCGCAACGAACCTTCCAATAAATGAATATCAAAAAGGAGATTTTCCATTTTTTTCTGACTCAACACATTACTTGGTCTGTTTGTACACGAGAAAAAAACGGTGAACAAAACAAGAATAAAAAGAGTGTTTTTTAATATTTTATTGAATGGATTCATTTTCTGTCGAATCTTCTTTTTGTTTGTTTTTTGATTCAAGTGCGTGGTTCAATTCTTTTCTGAAAAACAGTAAAATTATTGCTACCGAAATAGTTACACACGAATCGGCAACGTTAAAAATCCATTTGAAAAATATGGTTTCACCTATTCCGTTTGTAATTATCGGGAAAAAAAGCATATCCACTACTTTTCCGTGAAAAATAGGTGCGTAACCTCCACCAATTGGTAGAAAAGAAGCAACACCGTAAGGTGTACTTTCACTAAACAAAACGCCGTAAAAAACCGAATCGAAGATGTTTCCAACCGCACCTGCCAGAAGTACCGAAACGGCTAAAATAAAGCCAGTTCTTGCTTTCCGACTGATAAGTTTATGGATAAAAATGGCTAAAATAACTACGGCAAAAATTCTGAAAAGCGTTAAAAAAAGTTTTCCAAAAACCTCCATTCCAAAAGCCATTCCATTGTTTTCAATAAAATAGATTTTGAACCAAGAGAAAATCTCAATTTCCTCGCCAATTGCTAAATTCAGTTTGATGTAAATTTTTGAAAATTGGTCGATTAATACTAAAATAAAGATTAATAGAAACGATTTGGTTCTTATTGACATAAAATTTGAAAATCAGAAATTCAATTTATATAAAAATTCGACAACCGCGTATCGTGAAATTCCCAGCTGTCGAATTGTATTCTTTTAAAAAAGGTTACAGATTTTTACCGAAACAGTATTCTATTTTCTATTGTCCTTTGCCTCAATGCTCAATGTAGCGTGAGGAACTGCACGAAGTCTTTCTTTTGGAATCAATTTTCCTGTTTCACGACAAATTCCATACGTTTTATTCTCAATTCTCACCAATGCAGCTTGTAAATGTTGAATAAACTTCATTTGTCGCTGTGCCAATTGTCCGGCTTCTTCTTTATTGAGTGTAGAAGCTCCTTCTTCCAAAACTTTGAAAGTAGGCGAGGTGTCCGTAACGTCATTGCTATCCAAATTGTTAATTCCATCGCGAAGCAACTCGTAATCTTTTTGTGATTTTTCCAATTTTTTCAAGATAATCTCACGAAATTCTTCCAATTCTGCATCGCTATATCTTGTTTTTTCTTTTGTTGCCATAATGCTTTCTCCTTTTTATCTTGTTTGTTTTTTTTTGTTTTGCTGGTATTAATTTGCGAAAATACATCTTTTATTTCAAAGTAGCAATTTTTTAAAATCAAATTTTTTCTATACTTTTTTTACTTTTATTTTTTTTTCAAAATTATTAAAAATTAACTCTTTTCCATCATCAGCCAAAGCATCAACTAAATCAATAAAATT
>JBDHYS010000182.1:0-4454 GCA_039811505.1 Paludibacteraceae bacterium
AGCAGGCATATCGATTGCTGTTTTTTCGAGAGAAACAAGTTGTTTTGCAGCCGTTACATATTGATTTCCCGGTCCGAAAATTTTATAAACCATTGGAATTGTTTCTGTGCCATAAGCCATTGCAGCAATAGCTTGTGCACCACCAACTTTGTAAATTTTAAAAATTCCAACTGTTTTTGCAGCATACAAAATAGCAGGATGAATTTTTCCTTCTGAATTGGGCGGCGTGCATAAAATTATTTCTTTGCATTCGGCAATTTTAGCTGGAACTCCCAACATCAAAACCGTAGAAAATAGAGGAGCACTTCCGCCGGGAATGTATAAACCAACTTTTTCGATTGGAACCGATTTTTGCCAACAAAAAACTCCAGGCGAAGTTTCTATTTCATCAAATTCAACTTGTTGAGTGTGATGAAATTTCCAAATATTTCTTTTTGCCATTTCAATGGCTTGTTTTAACTCAACAGATACGATTTTTTCGGCTTCTTCAATCTCTTCTTTTGTTACTTCAACCTCTTTTAGTTCCGTTTTGTCAAATTGCAAAGCATAATTTTGCAACGCACTGTCTCCATTTTCTTTTACATTGTCAATAATTTCTTGAACTGTGCTAAAAAGTTTTTTAGTGTCAAAAGTCGGTCTTTGAAGTATTTTGTCCCATTGTTGAGATGCTGGATAACGGATTATTTCCATATTGTTTGTTTGTGAATAAAAATAAAATTAAAAACGTGTAACTAATTCAACAACCAACATATCGTCTGTGTTTGATGAAAAGTTGTTTTTATGAAGAAATTTTTCATAATTTATGCGAATATCGCTTACAAAAGGCTTGTCAATTGAAAATGTAATGCCGCTTGTAATCCTTTGTTTTCCATAATCAATAATAAAATTGTTTTCACCTTTTTCTGTGTGGTTTTCTGTCATCGAATCGAAACGGAGCAGCAGTGTTATTTTTGATAAATACGATTTGTTGATGTAAAAATTATACGCACCAAAAACAGAAAAAGCATGAGTAGGTGCGAAAAAATTGTTTGCGTATTGTTTGTAAATATACTCACTTTCCAAATGAAATTGCGAATGATCGTATGTGGAACTGATTTCAAACATATTCGTTTTCAAATCATAAGGTTGTGTTGAACTGAAACCACCATTAATTTTCCAACCCACAAGTGGTAAAGTTTCAAGACGGAGTGCATAACGAAAGTTATTATTCCATTTTTTTTGGTCAAGAATTCCGTTTCCGTTGAAAATTCCGGCTTTTAAATTGAAAGGCAAAATATTTTTATTTTGTATTCTAAAAGAAAAACCGACATCTCTGCTTTTATCCGTCATTTGTTTCCCCACAAAAGCTCGATTGGCAAAATAGAGTAGGTGAGGAGCATAAAGATTTTCATTACCGAAAGGAACTTTGTATTGTCCTATTGTAAAGTCAATATATTCAGTAGGTTGAATGTTTATTGAAGCGTCCAACATTTTCATTTCGCCTCTGTCCGAAAGGTCTAATTGTGCTCTGTAATTTACTGTTTTGTTGATATTTCCTTTCAAACTTAATCTGCTGTTCCTAACTTGAAATCGATCTTTTGAAAGTGGAAAATTATGTTCGTATTTTGCCCTTATTGTCCCTTCAATCAATGGTTTATTTGTTGTGGTGTCGTTGTTGTTTCCTTTCAAAATGCTGAAAAAAGAGAGCGTAAAGAATAGAGTTAAAAATTTTATTTGAATCAAATTCATGTTTTTTTCCTTAAAACGACAAACTATTTTTAATACTATTCCAATCATTGTACAAATCTTTCATCGAATCGTACACTATATCAGCACCATTTTCCCAAAGCAATTGATTGTCAAGAATGCCGGTATTGACACCAAAAGTGAAAATTTGTGCAGCAGACGATGATTTCACTCCCAAAGGTGCATTTTCAACAACAAATGCTTCCCAAGGTTTCAAATTTGCACGTTTTAATACCTCCAAATAAGGATCGGGATGTGGTTTTCCACGTTCTAAATCTAATGCCGTAATCACATCATCGAAATAGTTGTTGAAATCGGTTTTTATCCTATTCAAAAGCGTGAAATGAGCAGAACCTGTTACAACATAAAGTTTCAAATTGCTCTGTTTTGCTGCTTTTAAAATCTGCTCAATGTGAGGAATTGGATTTGGTGGTTGAAGTTCATCAAAGTAATCTGCTTTCAATCTGTAAATGGCTTTGCGTTCTTCGATGGTTGAATTTCTTCCAAATTTCTTTTCAAAAAAACAATTGATTGTATCCGCTGCAGGTTGTCCTTCGTTCAAATAAGTGTCCATCTCTGTGTAGTTCATTCCCGATTCTGCCATTGCTTTTACCCAAGCAATCGCATGGTTGGGCATAGAATCGAATAAAACTCCGTCCATATCAAATAAAATGGCTTTGATGTGGATTTTGGTAAAATCATTTCTCTCTAAATATTCCTCAATCTTTTTGGCTAACATTTTAACATTTTTTTTGCAAAGATACAAAAAAAAGGAGAGTTTTATGCCTTTAAGTTGGTTAGATTATTTGGTACAGAATGTAATCTCGTTTGGAAATAAGGTATAAATTGAGTACTTTTGCATTGAAAATCAGTAATCTTCTTTTTATACTTAAATAAATGAAAATAAAATACTTAAAAGCAACAATTTTCTTTTTTGCTGCTCTGTTTGCTTTCAATAGTTGTGATATGTCGTCCGAAACAAACTACTCGCCGTTACTCTCTTTTTACAGACAAGTGAAACTAAATTCAGATAGTACACTCTTATTGAGTTACACCGATGAGGGCAACTTAAAATTGGATTCGATACACCTGAACGACACCATTTTGATTGCAGTTGTGGGAAATGGATATGTAAATAATCTTACCGATTTTAACTTTGAAATAAAAGAACCGAGCCATATTAATGTGATTATTCCCGACTCAATTAAAGCTTTTTTTAGCGATAAATCTGAATTTGAAAAAGGAAATTACCTGTTCAAAGAAAAAATTACCGGAATCAGTTTTCCGTTTCAATTTGTTGCAAAAGAAGTTTCTACAAAAACGACTATCAGTTTTCAACTCAGCTCAGATGCACGAAAAGTGAGCAATGTAAGCTTGTTAAAACTTGAATTTCCTATCAAGCCGTAAGCGTTTTTATTAAATTATCCTTTTCTGATAATTTTTTATGAAAGAATTTCTAACGTTTTTAAACACAGAATTAGGAGAAATTTATTCCGAAAAAAACGAACTTCATTCCGTTGCCTA
Source organism: Paludibacteraceae bacterium (assembly GCA_039811505.1). GTDB lineage: Bacteria > Bacteroidota > Bacteroidia > Bacteroidales > Paludibacteraceae > UPXZ01. The sequence continues at coordinate 3,250 of JBDHYS010000182.1, forward strand.
TTTGCTGTTAGAGAAAATCACAGGTCGTTCTCGCACGCAACTTTTAACCCATCCCGATTACAAACTAACGGAATCCGAATTACAAATTTGTCGAGATTTTATCGTCCGATTGAAAAAAAACGAGCCAATTCAATATATTTTAGGTGTTGCTGATTTTTTTGGATTGCAATTTTTAGTTTCACCGGCAGTTTTGATTCCTCGCCCCGAAACAGAAGAGTTGGTCGAATGGATAATTGATACTGTAAATCAAAATTTGACAGATAAAAACGAGAAAATAAATGTGTTGGACATCGGGACAGGAAGTGGTTGCATTGCTCTTTCATTGGCATATTCACTTAAAAACTCCATCATTTCTGCTGTTGATATTTCGACTGATGCACTTGAAATTGCGAAACAAAACGCAAAAATGCACAATATGCCAATCGATTTTTTCCAAGCCGATATTTTATTACCACCTCAAATGGAGAAAAAATGGGATATTATAGTGAGCAATCCGCCTTATATTCCATTTTCAGAACAAAAAACGATGAGTAAAAATGTGGTTGATTTTGAACCTGCTGTTGCGTTGTTTGTGGAAGATGAAAATCCGTTGATTTTTTATCAAAAAATTGGTGAATTTGCCATTAATCATCTTGCAAAGAATGGAAATCTATTTTTTGAAACGCATTATTTGATAGCGGATAAGTGCCAACAACTTTTTGATGAAATGGGTTTTGAAACCATCTTAAAAAAAGATATTTCCGGAAATAACAGAATGATTCAGGCGATAAGCAGAAATACCTAATCAATTATTTTCATAAGACCTAACAGATTTTTAAAACCTGTTAAGTCTTAATGTTTATTCACCTTTTTGTTGCTTATTCCGAATAATTCTTTTTCTCACTTGCCATATTTTGGGCTCATTTTCTTCTTTTTTTTCTTTTTTAGCTATTCTCGAAGCATTTAGTGCAGCTCTTTTTTCTTCGAGCATTTGTTTGAGATAGAAAATATAAGGATCGATGTAGCGTTGCTTTTTTGAATCGATAAGATCGTTCATTGTGAGCATAATTGCCGATTCGTATGTTCCGCTAAAATCGGGGTCAATCATTGTTCCAAACATTCTCATTGTATCGGTCAATCCAATATAAGCATTGAACATCGGCGGAATGGTCGTTCCAATGTTTCTTACTGTTTTTTGAAGTGCTTTGTAATTTTCCGCTGCATTT
>JBDHYS010000183.1:0-4426 GCA_039811505.1 Paludibacteraceae bacterium
TTTTTGTCTGATTGACACCGAGACCTATGAATATTTCATCAAATAAATCCAATCCACGCATCACAACACTGTAATGCCCCACTGTAAATGGATCAAAAGTTCCCGGAAAAATTGCACGTTTCATAATTGTATTATTTTTGAAACCAATTTACAAAGATACTGATTTTATACACTTTTACAGTTCTATTCTACTATTTTTGTCTATTCCAACTAAAAAAATTACTTTTGTACACTTTCAAAAAAGGAAAATGAACAACTTTTTACAAGATAAAATATTTCAAATTATTTCAGAAACCGCTGATGAAATTGGTTTTGAAACTTACGTTATAGGCGGTTTTGTCAGGGATTTGTTCTTAAGACGAGCATCAAAAGATATCGACATTGTTACCGTTGGTGATGGCATTCGTTTAGCCGAAGAAGTTCATAAAAAATTAGGAAAAAACTCAAAATATTCTTTTTTCAAAACCTACGGAACGGCTCAAGTAAAAACAAAAGAGTGGGAAATTGAATTTGTTGGAGCCAGAAAAGAGTCGTATAATCACGATTCTCGAAATCCTGTAGTATCAACAGGAACTTTAGAAGATGATCAAAATCGGCGTGATTTCACAATTAATGCGTTGGCAATTTGCCTTAACAAAGAGCGATTTGGAACATTAATCGATCCTTTCAACGGATTGGAAGATTTGAAAAACTTTGTTATTCGCACGCCACTTAATCCAGATATTACCTTTTCTGATGATCCGCTCCGAATGATGCGTGGAATCCGTTTTGCTTCACAACTCCGATTTTTTTTGGAAGAAAACACTTTTGATGCCATTGCACGAAACAAAGAACGAATTTCCATTATCACAAAAGAACGCATTGCGGACGAATTAAATAGAATTATTTTGTCGCCAAAACCATCTGTCGGATTTCAATTGTTAGAAAAAACAGGATTGTTGGAAATTATTTTTCCCGAATTATTGGCTTTGAAAGGTGCAGAAACAAAAGAAGGAGTGGGACATAAAGACAATTTTTATCATACGCTTGCCGTTTTAGATGCCATTTCCGAGAAAACCGAAAATTTATGGCTTCGTTGGGCTGCCATTCTTCACGATATCGGAAAACCAAGGACAAAAAAATTTGATCCAAAATTTGGCTGGACTTTCCACAATCACAATAATGTGGGTGTGAAAATGATACCTCCCATTTTCAAGAAAATGAAACTTCCGACCAACGAAAAGATGAAATATGTTCAAAAATTAGTTGGTTTGCACATGCGTCCGATTGTATTGAGTGAAGACGAAGTTACAGATTCTGCCATAAGAAGATTACTTTATGAAGCCGGCAATGACATTGACGATTTAATGACACTTTGCAATGCCGACATCACCTCAAAAAATCCTGAAAAAGTAAAACGTTACAGGCAAAATTTCCAGCTTGTAAAGGAAAAATTGGTTCAAATTGAAGAAAAAGACCGTGTGCGTAATTTTCAACCACCGATTGATGGAAACGAAATTATGAAAACATTCGACCTTCCAAGATGCCACGCAGTAGGCGAAATTAAATCAAAAATAAAAGATGCGATTTTAGACGGAATTATTCCAAACGAGTACGAAGCGGCGTCCAAATATATGTTGAAAATCGGACCGGGAATCATTGAGCAATTTCCTGAAAAAGAATAAAGGAGTTAATTTTTCACTCCTTTGTTCTAATTTTATGGAATAAACACAACAGGAAACGAATTTCACCACACAAAAAAGCCACCATTTCAGGTAGCTTTTAGTTTCACTTTTTAGAGTTCCTTGAATCGAGCTGTAAAAAATCGGAGTTGCTTTGGCTCGTATTCAAATTCCAATCCTCTAATTTTGTCTCTTTCACTATAAAGATGAATGACGGCATTAGCCACATAATCCATGTGTCGGTAGGTATAAACACGTCTTGGAATTGTCAATCGGACTGTTTCAAGTTTTGGCGTATGATTTTCTCCTGTATTTTTATCACGCCCAGCCGATACAATACCTCTTTCCATACTTCTCACTCCCGAATACAAATAAAGATTTGCTGCTAAACTTTGTGCCGGAAATTGTTGCTGTTCAAGATGTGGGCAAAATTTTCTTGCATCTAAAAAAACCGCATGTCCACCTACAGGTTGAATAATTGGAACTTCTGCTTCCATTAATTTTTCACCCAAATACCGAACTTGTTTTATTCTGTGTTCGATGTATTCAAATTGCATTGACTCTTCCAATCCAATCGCCATAGCCTCCATATCTCGACCCGCCAAACCGCCATAAGAAGGCATTCCTTCATACACTACAACCAATTCTTTTGCTTCGTTGTACAGATGTTCATCATTCATACAAAGAAATCCACCAATATTTACCAAGCAATCTTTTTTCCCACTCATCGTGCAACCATCAGCATAACTAAACATTTCAAAAACAATATCTTGAATAGTTTTATCTTGAAATCCTTCTTCCTGTTCTTTTATAAAATAGGCATTTTCCACACATCTTGTCGCATCAAAAAACACTTTTATCCCATATTTATCGGTCAATTCTCGCACAGCTTTCATGTTTTGCATCGAAACAGGTTGTCCGCCAGCCAAATTCACCGTAACGGCAAGACAAACATAAGCAATATTTTCAGCCCCTTTTTCATCAATCAATCGTTGAAGTTTCTGCAAATCAATATTGCCTTTAAATGGCATTTCAAGCGAAGCATCGTGTGCCTCATCTACAATAATATCGATAAAATTTCCCCCATTGCGTTCTTGATGATACCTTGTGGTGGTAAAATACATATTTCCCGGCACAAATTGATTTGGCTTTATTGCTATTTGCGATAATAAATTTTCGGCACCTCTTCCTTGATGTGTCGGAATCATATAATTAAAACCGAAAAATCTTTTTACAGTATCTTTTAGACGAAAAAAATTACGACTACCTGCATAAGCTTCATCGCCCATCATCATTCCAGCCCATTGTCTATCGCTCATAGCATTGGTTCCGCTGTCAGTCAAAAGATCAATAAAAACATCGTCAGAATTTAACAAAAAAGTATTGAAACCCGCCTCTTTTATCAGTTTTTCACGTTCTTCACGGGTGTTCATTTTCACTGTTTCCACCGTTTTGATTCGGAAAGGTTCTACCGGATAATAATCTGTATTCATAGTATTAAAATTATAAAAATTTGCTAACAAATGTAGGCAAAAATATCGAATACATCAAACAAAATGTAAGATATTTTTATTAAAAATCTCACTCATCAAGCAATAATTATATCATTATGTAAAATTGCTAAAACGATTAAATTACATTTTTTTAATACAATAAAAATAAAAAAAACGATTTGATATTGAACTTTCAATTTTTATAGCTGTTTTACAATCAGAACATCAAACAGAAATATTTTCAAAAAAATTGTATTTAGATGAAATTAAATATAAATATAGGTTCTACCGATCGGATAATACGATTTATATTCTCTTTAATTCTCGTGTTATTATATTATTTAGGAATTTTAAATGGAATGTACGGTGCAATCGGCTTAATTATTGCTCTGCTGCTTACTACATCAAGTTTAATTAGCTTTTGCCCAATTTATTCCATCTTAAAAGCAAATACACTCACTAAAAAAAATAAACAACAGATTAATTGAGGATTAAGTAAAAACTTCAAAATCAAATCTTCAACATTCTGCTTTATTTTTTGATAAAACAAGAAAAATTGTGTAATTTTGCACTGTTTTTTTGAAACTTAATTTTTAAACTTAAAATAAAATGATTAAAGTAGGTATTAATGGTTTTGGGCGTATCGGACGTTTGGTATTCCGTGCTGCTCAAGGTAGAAACGACATCGAAATCGTAGGTATAAACGACTTGATTAGTGTAGATTATATGTCTTATATGCTTCGTTATGACTCAATACACGGACGTTTTGATGGCACGGTAGAAGTTAAAGACGGACAATTAGTTGTGAACGGAAAAACAATCCGCGTAACAGCTGAAAAAGATCCCGCTAATCTGAAATGGAATGAAGTGGATGCTGAATACGTTGTAGAATCAACAGGACTTTTTTTAACTAAAGAGACTGCTCAAGCACACATTAACGCTGGTGCAAAACGCGTAGTAATGTCAGCACCTTCAAAAGACGACACTCCAATGTTTGTTTGTGGAGTAAATACAGACACTTACAAAGGTGAATCCATTGTTTCAAACGCATCTTGTACAACAAACTGTCTTGCTCCAATAGCAAAAGTTATCAATGATAAATTTGGAATGGTAGAAGGTTTAATGACTACTGTTCACGCTACAACTGCTACTCAAAAAACAGTGGACGGACCATCAGCAAAAGATTGGAGAGGTGGGCGTGCAGCAGCCGGTAACATTATTCCATCATCAACAGGTGCTGCAAAAGCTGTAGGTGTAGTTATTCCATCACTG
>JBDHYS010000184.1:0-4425 GCA_039811505.1 Paludibacteraceae bacterium
AAGTAAACCATTTTGACAGGTGACCAACATACAGACCATATTTCAAACGGACAGCGAGTAAGCCGACACTCATTGCCGACCCTTCTGTGTTTTAATTTTTTTTCCCACCGCACAAAAATTTTGAAATTCTATTGCCAACGCACAATGGCACATTTGGTTTTGCCCCAACCCACAAGCCGACCCTTCAGCAAAACCAAAAGAGCCATTTTTGCCAACGCACCAAAGACAGAAGTGAATATTAACGAACAAGGTTATTTTCTGTAATTTAACCGACTCAAAAAACAAAAAGAATACGAGACAATGAATGATATAAAAGATTTAGAAAAAACACTTTGGGCTGCTGCGGACAAACTTCGTAGCAACATGGATGCAGCAGAATACAAACACGTTGTTTTGGGACTTATATTCCTGAAATACATTTCTGATGCTTTTAACGACTTACATTCCAAACTGACAAAAGGAGAAGGAGAATTTGAGGGAGCAGACCCCGAAGATGCAGACGAGTATGTTGCCTACAATGTGTTTTTCGTGCCTGAAACGGCACGTTGGAAATATTTGCAGGACAGAGCCAAACAACCTGAAATTGGAAAGCTCATTGACAACGCAATGGATGAAATTGAAAAAATCAATAGTAATCTGAAAGGCGTTTTACCTAAAATTTATGCAGACCCCGAACTGAATAAAACAAGACTTGGGGAACTAATTGACTTAATTGGAACAATTGGCTTTAACCAAGAAGGACACGAAGCAAAAGACTTGTTAGGCAGGGTTTACGAATATTTCTTAGGACAATTTGCAGATGCAGAAGGCAAAAAGGGCGGACAATTCTACACACCTGCAAGCATTGTAAAATTGTTGGTTGAAATGCTTGAACCTTATGAGGGCAGAGTTTATGACGGTGCTTGCGGTAGCGGTGGTATGTTTGTGCAAAGCGAAAAGTTTGTAAAAGAACATCAGGGAAATATTAAAAACCTTTCTATTTACGGACAAGAGAGCAACCCAACTACTTTGCGATTGGCAAAAATGAATCTTGCTATTAGAGGTATTGATGCTAAAATTGAATTGGGCGACACGTTTTTGAATGACAAACACAAAGACTTAAAAGCCGATTTTATCATTGCAAATCCACCCTTCAATATAAGCGATTGGAGTGGCGAGCAATTAAGAGACGACCACCGTTGGAAATACGGAGCTCCTCCAGTTGGCAATGCAAACTATGCTTGGTTGCAGCACTTCATTAGCAAATTAAGCAATAGCGGAACTGCTGGTATTGTTTTGGCAAATGGGAGCATGAACAGCAATACAGGAACAGAGGGAGAAATAAGAAAAAACATGATAGAAGCTGGATTGGTAGATTGTATGGTGAGTTTACCAGCACAACTTTTTTATAATACTGCGATTCCTGCATGTTTGTGGTTTTTAGCAAAAAACAGAACAAACGGAAAATTCAGAAACCGTTCAAATGAAATTCTTTTTATTGATGCCCGTAATCTTGGGGTAATGGTAAATAGACGTAACAGAGAGTTTACAGATGAAGATGTAAAACAAATTGCAGATACTTATCATAGTTGGAGGAACATAAATGGAAACTATTCTGACATAGCGGGATTCTGTAAAAGTGCTACGATTGAGGAAGTAAAGAAAAACAGTTATGTTCTAATGCCTGGAAGATATGTAGGGACAGAAGATACAGAAACTGACGGAACACCGTTTGATGAAAAAATGCAAACACTCACAGCCAAACTTGCAGAACAGTTTGCACAGAATAGTGAATTAGAAAAAATCATTCGTGAAAACTTAAAAGGTATTGGATATGAGTTCTAGCGAATGGGAATTTTATAAAATTTATGAACTTGGCAGAGTAATAACTGGCAAAACTCCTCCAACATCTAACAAAGAAAATTTTGATGGGGATTATCCTTTCATAACTCCTGTGGATATGAATGGACAAAAAGAAATACACAATACCAATCGTTCATTATCAGAAGTTGGAAAACAATTGATGAAAAATTTTCAACTACCTAAAAATGCAATTTGTGTTTCTTGCATCGGTTCAGACTTAGGAAAAGTTGTAATGACGACAAAAACGAGTTTTACCAATCAACAAATAAATTCAGTTGTTTGTAATGACAATTTTGACCCTGATTTTGTCTATTACGCAATTAAACTATTATCTCCTGAACTGAGGAGTATTGGACACCAAAGCACGGCAGTCCCTATTATTAACAAAACCGATTTTTCACTTTTTGAAATCTATGCACCAAAGGACATTGAGAAACAAAAAAATATTTCAAAAATACTTTCTTCACTTGATTCCAAAATTGAATTAATTAAACAAATCAATCAGAACCTCGAATTTCTAATTAATAATATTTATCGGGAATACTGTGTATCTAAAACTGAAGACTTACAACATGGCTGGGAACTGAAGAAACTTGAAGAATTTATTGATGTTAAAAATGGCTACGCTTTTAAAGGTGGTGACTTTATTGATGAAGGAATCCCAGTATTAAAAATCAAAAATGTAAAGGCTGGCAAAGTAATTCTAAGCAATCTTAGTTATGTATCAAGAGAAATAGCCGATAAAGCTCAACGATTCCGTATAAAACAAAACGACTTACTAATAACCATGTCAGGTAATCGTATTGATGGAACACCAGAAACGTGGGTTGGCAAGGTTGGAATTTTTCACAGAGACGGAGAATATTTACTCAATCAACGAGTAAGTATTTTAAATATACTAGATGAAGAAATCATGTCAAGATATTTTCTGTGTCAACTTCTTAGCATAGAGGAATTTCAATATTATTTCATTTCAAACGCTACAAGTTCGGGCGGTCAAGCAAATATTTCACCTGATTTAATTTATAATACTGAAATAGTTGTTCCACCAAAAGAAGTAATGCAAAAGTTTCATCACTTGGCAAAAGATATTTACAGTAAAATATTTGCAAATGAATTGGAGATTGAAACGCTTGCCAATTTAAGAGATACGCTACTGCCTAAATTAATGAAAGGCGAAATCAATGTTTAATCAATGGAAGAAGCGGACAAAATAAAATTTTTGGATAATCCTGAGTTCAACGATTGGTTGAACGATAACTTCCCCGTTGAAATTGAGGAATACGAATTTCATTCGAGTGAAGTATTGTATAATCAACACTACGATGGTTATGTAATGGCATTGGAAAGATACAATCAAGACCCTCAAATTGTATTATGGCGTATAATTGAGAATTTCCCAACTCCAATAGCTTATTACATTGACCAAGCCGAAAACAATTATCAAAACGAGCATCATAGATTAGATTTACTTAAATCCTGTTGGGAAGCAATTATATTTTTCATTTATGGTTTAGTAGTTGCAGAGGCAAGGCACAGAAATATTCCTTTAAAAACAATCGGTTTAACAAGTTGGTCAACATTCAAATCGGATAGAGTTCACGACAAGTTAAACATTGTTGAGAATATTCTTGATTACACAACGAAAAACGGAATTCCCTTTGAATGTGCTTCAATAATTCCAATTGCAACACTTGCCGATGTCAGAAAACTTAATCAAGAAAGAAACGGCTTTGAACATGCAGCAGCTAAAACAGCAATGCAACAAAGAGAACTTTACAAAGAATTGTTTCCATTAGTTAGGAATGTTTTGAATCAATTAATGGGTTTAGAAAAAGTCCGTTTGTTCCGTTATCATGAAGCAGCTCAACCATTATTCCCAAGATGTGAAATATTCAACGGCAGTTCATTAGGTGGCAAGAAAGATATTGTAACTCTCCATCGGGATAATTATATGGAAATATTAGACGATTTTGATAATACAACTGTATTTGCTCAAATAAATACTACTGCTTTTTGTTTAGCCCCTTTTATTCATTTCTTTCAAGAAGTTCATGAGACAAATGCTCTTATCTGTTTTTTCAAGAAACATAACGGAGGTAAATACAAGTTTGAGGTTGTGAGTAAATCGCAGGACAAAGAATTTGAACCAGCAGATTTTGACAAGTTTGAAAACAAGTTAAAATCATTGATACAATAACAATGGGAAGATTTATAACAGAAAACGAAATAGAACAAATTGCATTGGATATTCTGAATGAAGATTTAGGATATACAGTGCTTTATGGTCCTGATTTAGCAGAAGGCGACAGTAAAGAAAGAGAATATACAGAAGTTGTATTGCAACAGCGTTTAAAAAATGCCATTGACAAACTAAACCCTGAAATACCATCAGATGCAAAAGAAGAGGCATTTAAAAAAGCACTTCGCACAACAACCATAAGTTTATTTGAAAACAATCAAGCATTTCACCGAATGCTTACGGAAGGTATTGATGTGAAATTTAGTATCGGTGATGGAAAAGCAAAAACAGACAAAGTTTGGTTGGTTGATTTTTCAAACCCTGCAAACAATGAGTTTTTA
>JBDHYS010000185.1:0-4424 GCA_039811505.1 Paludibacteraceae bacterium
TTGCAAAGGTAATAAAATAGTTTTATAATTAAGCTCCACTTAATAAAATTAAGCAAAAATTAAATTAATTAAAATAAAAAAGCACTCACAAAAAAAATAGAAAGTGCATTTTTAAGAAAAGACATAAGGAGAAAAAACTCTATTTGCTCAATGCTTTGCTTTTTTCATTCTTCACAAACATCCACAGAATTCCCGAAATTGCTAACGTAACAGTGCAAATTCCAAAAACAATGGATTTGTCCATTGCGTTATTCACCACTTCGCCCATTTTGAAACTTGCAACCAATTGTGGTAAAACAACTGAAAGATTAAAAATACCCATATACAAACCCATTTTTGTTTGATCTACTTTTTCGCTCATAATGGCAAAAGGTAACGAAACGATTGACCCCCAACCCACTCCGGCTATTGCGATGAAAACATAATACAAGATAGGAGTACTCGCAACGAAATAAATTCCACCGTACCCTAACATCATTATCAACAATGCAATGTAATGTGTTTTGACCATTCCAATCCGTTTTGCAATCGGATTAAGAACAAATGCGGGCAAAATGGCACTGACAAGACTTAATATAAAGAAAGCCAACGAATTAACCTGACCGGCTTCGTCTCCTAAATTCATACGATTTGTTAGAAAAAACAGTGCGTAAATAAACATTGTTTGCACTCCAATCCACGTAAATGAATGCGCTAAAAGCACTTTCTGATATTCGTTTGCGTTTCTTGGTAATTTCATTCCATTCACTAAAACCACCAAAGAAGTAAGCACAAGAATAAGCAACGAAGCAAATTCAACAACTCCAAGTTCTACACTTCCAATATGAACTTTTCCCGGAATATCAATTCCAAATAATTTTGAAATAAGCACATATACACCATACACTAAAAATCCGGCTATTGGAAACAATGAATCTACAATATCTTTGCCTGTGGATGCTTTTTTTGTTTTTTCTCCTTCATTTACATTGGTCAAATGACGCGGTTCTTCGACAAGAAAAGCCGGAATAATGGCTGCAACCAACGTAATAATTGCACCGATATAAATCAAAGATAAATTACCAAAAACACCGCCGATAAAATAGGCTAACATACCGAAAGTGCCGGAAATTGTTTGCATCCACGTGTAACCTTTTCCCCGTTCTTCAAGCGTTGTGCAATCTGCAACAAGCGAGCGGGTCGGGTTTAAACTGATGTTGATTGAAAGATCCAATAAAAGTGCAACAATCACTGCAATGGTCAATAAACCAGCTTTTGGATCGGCTCCACTAATAAATATTTTCTGAATAATTCCTAAGTTTGGCAATGCAAGTAGCATTAATGCGGCTAATAAACTTCCAAGAACAATCCACGGGCGTCTTCTACCGCCCATAAACCACATTTTATCGGAAATTAAACCAACAATTGGTTGGGCGATAATTCCTGCAATCGGACCTGCTGCCCATACAATACCAATTTCGTGAATATCTAGACCGTATTTTACTGAAAGAATCCAGCTTAAAGCAGAAATTTGCACCGACAAGGCGAATCCCATTGCTGTGGATGGCAAACTTAAAAGGACAAAAAAAGGATTTGATTTTTTCTTTTGAACGTCTAACATTGTAGTAGATTTTTAAATATTTTTGCAATGTTATAAAATTTAATTGAATTAAAAACAAAAATCAAAATAAGAATGATTAAAGTTTATTGCAATCGTTTGCGGAGAATAGAATTAAACGTTGAATAAAATCAGAAAATTATCAATTATTTATCAGCGATTTGTTGATAGAATCGATGTAATCCAACAATTCTTCCCGTCCTTGTCGTTTTTCGCTGGAAGTGGTGAAAATTGGAGGCAATTCTTCCCATGTTTCCAATAATTTTTCAGAATAAGTTGCTACATTAATTTTTCCTCGTGCAACCGATTGTTTGTCCATTTTAGTAAAAACAATGGAAAATGGGATACCACTCACTCCCAACCATTCCATAAATTCAAGATCAATTGCTTGTGGCTCATGACGGCTATCAATAAGTACAAAAAGATTGGTAAGTTGCTCGCGTTGAAGAATATATCCATCAATTATTTTTCTCAGTTGTGTGCGTGTTTGTTTGCTTTGCGTAGCATATCCGTATCCGGGCAAATCGACTAAAAACCATTCGTTATTAACAATAAAATGGTTGATTAGCAATGTTTTTCCCGGCTTTGAAGAAGTCATTGCCAATCCTTTTTTATTGGTAAGCATATTGATTAGAGAAGATTTTCCTACATTTGAACGTCCGATAAAAGCATATTCAGGTCTGTTTCCTTCGGGACATTTATTATAATCTGTATTACTAATTGTAAATTCGGCACTTTTTATATCCATAATTTTATTTTTATTTTTACAAATTTACTTTTAAAATTGATTGAAAACAAACCATGCATCTTCAACTGATGCTACTGACGAAAAAACAACCGAACGCTTTCCATTTTGTTCTCTTAATTTGCATTTTCTTGGATTTATTGTCATGTATTGTAATAATTTTCCAAATTCATCTGACTGATAATAAGCTGATTGAAGATTTGAGACAAGATAAGCAATCATTTGTCCGTTTTTAAGGATTAATCGTTCAATTCCAAAATTCATCGCCATCCAACGCAAACGTACAACCAAAAGAAGGCTTAAACTCTGTTTGTTCATTTTTCCAAAACGGTCTTCAATGTTTTTTTCAAACAAAAGTAAATCCTGTTCTGAATTTATTGTATCCAATTCTCTGTAAAGCGAGATTCTTTCCGATACATTTTCGATGTAATCATCGGAAAACATCACCTCCAAATCGGTATCAATAAGGCAATCGGTAACATAAATTTTTTCCTCTTTTTCGGTACTTTCATTGGCATATAATTCTGCAAACTCTTCATCTTTTAGTTCGTGGACAGCTTCATTTAATATCCGTTGATACGTTTCATAGCCCAAATCGGAGATAAATCCGCTTTGTTCAGCACCCAGCATGTTTCCTGCACCGCGAATATCCAAATCTTGCATTGCAATGTTGAAACCACTACCCAATTCAGAAAACGTTTCGATGGCTTGCAATCGTCTTCGTGCATCCGGTGTGAGCAAACTCATTTCGGGCGAAAGTAGATAACAATACGCCTTTCTATTGCTGCGTCCTACTCTTCCCCTAAGCTGATGCAAATCACTCAATCCAAAACGGTGAGCACTGTTAATAATGATTGTGTTCACGTTTGGAATATCAATTCCCGATTCGATAATGGTTGTCGCAATAAGTACATCGTACTCATAATCAATAAAATCAATAATAACATTTTCCAATTGATCAGCAGCCATTTGACCGTGTCCAACTGCAACGCGACAACCCGGTATCAATCGTTTTATCATTGCTTCCATCAAATAGATATTTTGAATTCGATTGTTAATAAAGAAAACTTGTCCATTTCGATTCATTTCCAAAATGATTGCATCTTTGATAATTTCTTCATCAAAAGGATGAATTTCTGTCTGAACAGGATATCTGTTTGGTGGCGGAGTATTTATTATGGACAAATCACGTGCTCCCAACAATGAAAATTGAAGTGTACGCGGAATTGGTGTGGCTGTAAGTGTGAGCGTATCCACATTTACTTTTAACTGTTTTAGTTTTTCTTTGACCGAAACGCCAAATTTTTGTTCCTCGTCAATAATTAACAAACCTAAATCTTTGAATTGTATGGTTTTACCGACCAATTTATGTGTTCCAATGATAATGTCAATTTCGCCTTTTGCCAATTTTTCGGCAGTTTCTTTGTTTTGTGCAGCAGATTTTGCTCTGCTCATATAAGAAATTGAACAAGGGAAACTCTTTAACCGTTCTTTAAAAGTGGTGTAATGTTGCATAGCAAGAACGGTTGTTGGTACCAAAACCGCTACTTGTTTGCTGTCTGTAACTGCTTTAAAAGCAGCTCGAATAGCCACTTCTGTTTTTCCAAAACCTACATCGCCACAAACTAACCGATCCATTGGCATTAACGATTCCATATCGCTTTTAATATCGGCAGTTGCTTTGATTTGATCGGGCGTATCTTCATAAATAAACGATGCTTCCAATTCATTTTGCAAATAACTATCGGGAGAATATTGGAATCCTTGTTCGCTTTTTCTTTTTGCATAGAGTTGAATTAATTCACGAGCAATGTCTTTTATTTTCGATTTCGTACGCTCTTTCAGTCGTTCCCACGCACCGGAACCAAGTTTATTTATTTTGGGTTCTAATCCTTCTTTTCCTTTGTATTTTGAAATTCGATGCAGGGAATGAATACTTACGAAAATTATGTCATCATCTTTGTAAATCAACTTAACCATTTCTTGCATTTTTCCGCTCACGTTTGTGCGTACCAAACCGCCAAACTTACCAACTCCATGATCCACATGCACCACATAATCACCGACTTGAAGTTGATTTAG
>JBDHYS010000186.1:0-4301 GCA_039811505.1 Paludibacteraceae bacterium
CATTGTTAGTTGAGGTCTCCACTTCAGGTTCTTATTTGGCACCTGCAATTGGAATGCTTGGTTTTGCTGTTGCATTGGCACTTCCTTTTAGTTTTTTTGCATTTTTCCCTTCGTTATTACAAAGTATGCCAAAATCGGGCGGATGGATGAATAAAGTGAAAGTAGTTTTAGCATTTTTAGAGTTAGCTTTAGCATTAAAATTCTTCTCTGTTGCCGATTTAGCTTACGGTTGGAGAATTTTGGACAGAGAAACGTTTTTGGCACTTTGGATTGTAATTTTTGCCCTTTTAGGATTTTATCTACTTGGAAAAATACGTTTTTCGCACGATTCAGACACAAAACACACATCTGTTTCAGGTTTGTTTATGGGAATCGTTTCGTTGGCATTTGCAGTTTATATGATTCCGGGATTGTGGGGAGCACCTTTAAAATCGGTTAGTGCATTTGCACCACCACTTTTTACGCAAGATTTCAATCTGTACGACAACGAAGTTCATCCAAAATTCAAAGATTACGAGCAAGGAATGGAATATGCAGCCCAAACAGGAAAAACGGTGATAATCGACTTTACCGGTTTTGGTTGCGTAAATTGCCGAAAAATGGAAGCATCGGTTTGGACAGATCCACGTGTTGCAAACAGATTGAACAACGAATTTGTATTAATCTCGCTTTATGTGGACGACAAACAACCTCTGAAAGAACCGTATGAAGTAGAAGAAAACGGAAAAATTCGCCGAATCAAAACCATCGGCGATAAATGGAGCTATTTGCAACGGCATAAATTTGGAGCAAACGCGCAGCCGTTTTATGTAATGTTAGACGCAAACGGAAATCCGCTAACTCGCTATTTGGAATTTCAAGAAAAACCTGCTGAGTTTTTAAAATGGTTGGATAGCAAATAAATTTCTTTCAAAAAAACCTTACTGTAATGCTTTTAGGAGGAAATTCGGTAAGGTTTTATAATTTTTAATCGACAAATAAAATGAAGGAACTTGTAATATTTTGCGTACTTTTATCATTGCATTTCAGCTCAATTTTTGGGCAAGCAATAAAAGATAAGAATCAGTATGGAAATCCAATTGTTTTTATCGATGGCAGCACGCTCAAATTGAAGAATCAATACGGAGAAGCAATCTACTATTTTGATGGAGAAACAATTCGAAAGAAAAACAAATACGGAGATCAAATCTATTATTTTGACGGTCAGACAGTTCGGATAAAAAATCGCTATGGAGAACCTGTTTATTATTTCAATGGCAAAACAATTCACTCAAAAAACCGATACGGAGAAGCACTTTATTACGTTGATGGCAACACAATTCGGTATAAAAATAAATACGGCGAAGCAATCTATTATTTTGAAGGAATTCCGGAGAAATGGGTAATTGTTTGTTTGATACGCTAATCTAAAAAATGACAAAAAAAGCAAAATTTTGTTTATAAAAGAGATTTATGAAGTGCCAAAATGTCGGACAATATGACAGAAATAGAATTAGATACCATTGGCAAAAAAATTGTATAAGAATGTGTGTTTGATAAAATAGAAAATAATAAAAAATCAATATATGAAAGAGAAGAAAAAAACTGAGGAAAAGGAGATATTAAACGAAATTCCAATCGTAGAAGAAGAAGTACAAAAAGAGGTAGAAAATGGGAAAAAAAATGGTGATGAAGTGGAAAATCTTCAAGAAAAATGCGAAGAACTAAACGATAAAAATCTCCGTTTAATGGCAGAATTTGATAATTACAGAAAAAGAACACTCAAAGAAAAAGCAGATTTAATAAAACATGCCGGCGAACGAATTTTTACAGATATTTTACCGTTGGTTGACGATTTTGAACGCGCTTTGGGAGCGATGGAAAACTCTGACGACAACTCAGCCTTGAAAGAAGGAGTTGATTTAATTTACAATAAATTTATCGGTTTTTTAGCTTCCAACGGAGTGAAACCAATCCCAACAGAAAACGAGGTTTTTGATGTGGATCTGCACGAAGCAATTACCACTTTTCCTACCGAAGACGAAAAAATGAAAGGAAAAATCATTGATTGCACCACCAAAGGATATACTTTGAATGAAAAAGTGATACGTTTCTCAAAAGTAGTTGTAGGTGAATAAGAAAGATAAATAAAAACACGACAAGATGAGCAAAAGAGATTATTATGAAGTGCTGGGAGTTGCTAAAAGTGCTACTGCTGACGAAATAAAAAAAGCTTACAGACAAAAAGCCATTCAATTTCATCCCGACAAAAATCCGGGAGATAAATCAGCAGAAGAGAAATTCAAAGAAGCTGCCGAAGCATACGAAGTTCTTAGCGATCAGCAAAAAAAACAACAATACGATCAATACGGTCATGCGGGAGTTGGAAGTGCTGCAAGTGGAGGTTTTGGCGGTGGCGGAATGAGTATGGACGATATTTTTGCCCATTTTGGGGATATTTTTGGAGGTCATTTTGGTGGATTTGGTGGTTTTAGTGGTTTTGGCGGAAGCGGACAACGTGGAACACGCGTTAGAAAAGGTTCCGATTTACGCGTCAAAGTAAAATTAAACCTTGCCGACATTGCAAACGGAGCCGAAAAGAAAATTAAAGTAAAAAAAATAGTTTCTTGTCAATATTGTAACGGTTCGGGTGCTGCTTCTGGTTCAAGCACCACAACTTGCACAACTTGCAACGGTAGCGGACGAGTAACTCGCGTACAGCAAACGATATTAGGAGCCATGCAAACCACAACAGAATGTTCAACTTGCATGGGCGAAGGAACGATTGTCAAAGATAAATGTAAACATTGTAATGGCGATGGTGTATTAAAAGCAGAAGAAGTTATTAGCATTAATATTCCGGCTGGCGTAATGGAAGGAATGCAACTTTCTGTGAGTGGAAAAGGAAATGCAGCAAAACGAAGCGGTATCAACGGTGATTTATTAGTAGTGATTGAGGAAGAAAAACATCCTGAATTGATTCGTGATGAAAACGATTTAATTTATAATCTCCTCCTATCAATTCCGATTGCTGTTTTGGGTGGTTCTGTAGAAGTTCCTACTGTGGACGGAAAAGTTAAAGTAACCATTCCAAGCGGAACGCAACCGGGAAAAGTGCTTCGCTTGCGTGGCAAAGGATTACCAAGCATAAACAGTTATGGAAAAGGGGATTTATTGGTAAACATCGGTGTTTATATTCCTCAAAATCTCTCATCAGAAGAGAAACAAACAATGGAAAAATTGGAAAAATCCAACAATTTCCGACCAACAGATTCTGCTTCAAAAGGATTTTTTGCCCATTTTAGAAATTTGTTTGAATAACTTAATATTGCAATACAAAAGCCAAAAAACATATTGCGATACAAAGACACAACAATACTTTCAGAGATAAAAGACTTTTTTACTTCAAATGAAAAAGAAATGGAAACAATTTTTGGTTTCTTAGGTAGCGTAAAAAAAACTGTGTTGTAAAGTTATAAAATTATTTTTATTCTTTAAATACACAGTTTAATTTACAGTCTCTATCAAATTGAATTTTCACACTACAACCGCTGGAAGATTTTTATTTCGTATTTTTATGAAAAGTTGAGAATCTTTTTTACTGTAAGCCATTAAAACATACCCCATTCCTATCCCTTTTTTGCTATCGGGAAGCATCGTTCCAGACGTTACACGACCTATTACATTTTCATTTTTATCTACTATTTCATATCCATTGCGTGGAATTCCTCTTTCTGTCAATTCAAAACGTATTAATTTTTGTTTTGTCCCTTCTGCTTTTTGTTTTTCCAATCGCTCACTGTCAATAAACTCTTTTCCCTTCACAAACTTCGTAATCCAGCCCAATCCGGCTTCAATAGGCGAAGTTGTATCATCAATATCGTTTCCGTATAAACAATATCCTTTTTCGAGCCGAAGAGTATCACGCGCTCCTAAACCAATGGGTTTTAATCCGTATTTTTCTCCTTTTTCAAAGAGTGCATTCCATATTTTTACGCCATTTTCTGGAAAAAAATAGAGTTCAAATCCACCCGATCCGGTATAACCCGTATTGCTAATGATTACATTTTCTACAGAAGCGAATGTACCAACTTGGAAATGATAAAATGGAATCTCTGATAAATTTACATCTGTCAAAGTTTGCAGAAGTTCAGTTGCCAAAGGACCTTGAATGGCTAATTGTGCCATTCTGTCCGAGCCATTTTCAAGTTCAGCACCAAAAGTATTGTGTTTATTGAGCCAATTCCAATCTTTTTCACTATTGGACTCATTGACAACCAACAGATATTTTTCTTTTTCATAATAATAAAGAATTACATCAT
>JBDHYS010000187.1:0-4283 GCA_039811505.1 Paludibacteraceae bacterium
CATACTGAAAAATCTTCATTTAAATCATACCTAAATTCACCAACATCAGAATCTTCCTGCCCTGGCTTAAATAGTCGTACATATGCTCTTTCTACTTGTCCGAAGTTTTGATTCCTTGTTGCAAAATCATAAATACTAACACATATAATGATTTTACTGACATCACTTCTAACTTTAGACAAGTCAATATCCATAATTTCATCATCTCCATCTTCAGAGGTTTCTCCTGTCTCATCATCTAAAGAACCGATCACAGATAATTCAGGATCCACTGGTCTGGATTCATGCCTCATCACATCGTTATCAGCCCAATTATTAGAAGAGACTATTTTCAGTGGTCTTATTAGTTTATTGGAACCATCTACTTTTAATCGGTTAGTGCTGTTATAAAAAACAAGATAATCGTCTGAAATTAATTTATCATCAGAACCTACCATGAAAGCCGATACGTCTAAATCGAAGTCATAACCAGAAGATGTGTCCTCTCTGACATCCCACCCCAAGCCAACATGAAATAGATTCATATTTAGGAGGTGATTTTGTCCTTTTTCCAGTACAATCATATTTTTTATATTGGTTATACTAATTAAAATAAATATGTCCTTAAATTAAACAACACATTTTAGTATATCAAAGCTATTAAAATAAACTCTAAAAGCAAACAAACATTGGCTTCTTATCTTGGTGAAAAAAAAGAACATACAAGAATAATCTTATTATCAAATAATTATACCCATAACAAACCATCAAAACTGTTTTAAAACATAAAAATTAACAAACCCAAATACATATCACAAACTTTTTAACAGTTTGTAGGAATTTTTCCTTTATTATTCGTATAAAGAATTTCTCATTAGCATATAAAACCAACAATCAAATACCTCTTATTACTTCTATTATTTTCTGATTTAATATTTTAATTATGCAACTCAACTAGTACTGGACATACTCCTATCAAACTGAACGTACAACCATCATTTTAAAAAGGCATCCGATATGGATGCCTTAAGAATAGAAAATAAATTCTTTATTTGATAAAAATAATAACTCTTCGGTAATCTTTTATATCCGGATATGAGAAGTCTTTGTTCCTGGATTTTCCTACCCAAAGTGTTTCTATATTGTTTTCTGGAACCTCACACGATACAAGCACTTTTTTTACCGATTCAGCTCTTTTTCTGGAAATTAAATCATTAATTTTTTCAGAACCAAGATTACAAGCATATCCGGTCACCAATATTTTGGCTTGTTTATTTGTTTGCAAATAAGTTTTTGCATATTCCTTTAATAAGTTCTTTCCATCCAATGATACATCATGGGAATTTAAATCAAAAAATACACTAATGCCAGGAATAATAATATAATTAGCATTATTCTGTTCAGATTCCTGCAGATTTTCGGCAAAAACTCTTTTAAAGGATTCGATGTCATTTACTGTTTGTCCTGCAATAACCGGATTACTTTGTGCTACTGCTGTTTCAAGAACAAATACCTCTGCAGGTTTTTCAACTATAACATTGGTCGAATCCTGAATATTTGTAACACCCTCAAAGCCTGTTGCTTTATTCTTTTTTGCATGGGTACAATAACCAATAAAACCTAATAAAATAAGCAATAAAACAGCTAAAAAAATCAGGGCTCGTTTCAACTTGTTTTTCTTAATACAAGAATTACACACTACTCCTTGGGGTGTTTTTACACCCTCTTGCATAGAAATGTCCTTTTGACACTTTACGCATTTAACTTTTTTTTCCAGATCCATAAATAATAATTATAAATTTATTTTACTAAAATATTAAATACTCGTTAAATATAGAATTAAATTCCCGGTATGATTCTTCTGTTAATTCTTTTTTTGCATAAGCACGTATATTTAGATAAAGATCCTCTTCGGAATTGCTTTCATAAATAGCTTTTGCCAGGCCGTCATGAAAACGTTGTAATTCTTTAGAATAAATGTAACCATTTGCTGCAAATCTTCCCCCACTAACAAGATTAGCATTTCGGGTTTTTTGCACTAACCGCGTTTGAGCTATAATAAATAAATGTCCATCCTTCCCCCATTTTTCATCAAGAAGGAAATTTCGAAAATTTGTTGACATCAGCCTTTCATAATTTCCTGTTCTCCTATCGGCAGATCTAACAGCATTATCAACATACTCTTTTATATATGGTTGATTTAATATCATTTCTGCCAGGTTCTTGTCTCCATTAGCCAATCGAATAAAAAATTCCATAAATTGCTTATCATTGCCTGTATACTTTCGTATTAAAGTTTTTAGATCAGCTTTATTCGCATTGGCAATTAAGTAATCTGCTTCCTCTTCTGTTAGTCTAATAGATCCTTTTGCTTTAATATTCTGCAGCTCCTTATTTATTAAAGTCTTTGGTAATCCTGTATTCAGACTGGCACTATCAGGTTTCTTATCTTTTGAGGTTAATATATGAACAAGAGCAGCCTTTACAGTTGACTTTTGTAAATCACCTAGTTGGTCTTTTAAAATTCGTATTATTTCACCAAACACTTTTTCCTTGTCTAACTTTATTGCTGACTTTGTTTCAATGTTTCCAGCTACTCTCCTTGCAGATAGACTTAATGAGACATTACTTTTCCTTGCAGCCTTCGATTTCAAAATTTTGGGCATTGCAATAAATGCTATATTATCTGCAAGTTCTATCCCCAAACCAATTAAAGATTCTGTGGGATCTTCGCCACTTTGTAGAGCTTCTACGACATCAGTACCTTTAGAAGCTACTTTAATTCCAGCATCAGCTACATTTAGCGCCGTTTTTGCAACTCGAGCTGTTTTTCGGGTCTTTTTTGCAACTTGTACTACTCTCCCTGTAGCTATTAATGCTGCACCTACAGGTGCTACAACTCCTGTTGCAACAATTACTGCGCCAACAATGGGAGCTGCATATTCTACGACCGTTAGTGCAATACTGGCATATCGTACGAATTTATTCCATGTGTCACGGTGTTTTTTATAAAATTCATTAGCCCGTTTAAGGGAGTTGAAAACTGTGTTCTCTGAACTTTCACGTTCTTTTGCTGTACTCCAGATTCCATTTCCCGTAGGGAAACCATCAATCAATTCACCCTCGTATAGATCTCCATTACTAAATAAAACACTGGCTTGTTTGGGAAAATTATTAGTTCCATCCCAGTTCGCAGTTATGATTATGGTATCATTCTCTTCAATATAATATAAAGTTCCATCTCCTTTTATCCTGCCATCCTGAAATTCTCCTTCATAGACATTGCCATCAGCAAAACGAAAGATTCCCAAACCATTGAATTTGCCATCAACAAATTCTCCTTCATACGAATTTCCATTATGAAACTGATAAAATCCCTTACCGTAAAACTCATTCTCAACGAAATTTCCTTCATAGAAATCGTTATTGATATACGTAATCCTTCCTTGCCCGTTTATCCAGCCTTCTTCCCAATTTCCTATATATTTATAGTTTTGTGAAGTGTATGTACCCAAGCCATGCTGTAACCCATTCTTCCATTCGCCATAATAATTATCACCGCTTTGGGCAAAAATATATTCGCCTAATCCGTCAAATTGATTTTCTGTCCAATCGCCAAAATAAGAGTCGGAATTTGGGAAATACATATCTCCATATCCATTCCTTTTTCCACCGGACCATTCACCCACATAATAAGAAGAATCACTCGTTGTTATATAACCAAACCCATCAGGCTTATTGTCAAACCATTCACCGTCATATATAAATTTATCTGTCTTATATATACCACTGCCATTTAATTTTCCATCTTTCCAGTCACCAGAGATGGTGTCCCTTTTTGAAAAAAAATTTCCTTTCCCAGCCCACTTTCCATTACTCCATTCCCCCACATAGCGCGAACTATCATTATATAGCATTTCACCTCTTCCGTCAGGCTTATTATTTAACGTATAACCATCATAGAAGCCTGTAGAAGTTTTCTGTTGTGTATAGGTTTGTAATAATTTACCCTCTTGCCACGTTCCTTGTTTTATACCTCCATCTTCTTTATATAAAATTCCTTTCCCATGAAAATTACCATTCAACCATTCCCCGCTATAATATTGTTTTTCATTCTTGTACCAGTTTAAAATTCCTTCAGGCTTGCTTTGGCTGAAAATTCCTATATAAATATCCCCGCCTTTTATATATACTCCGAACCCCTCAAATAAATCATCCCGAATTGCACCTATGTAATAGCTGCTATCCGACAGAGTTATCGCATTGTCCCTTGAAATAGCACCATAATAAGCTGTAATTTTTTG
>JBDHYS010000188.1:0-4239 GCA_039811505.1 Paludibacteraceae bacterium
AACTGATAGAAAAATTGATTTGAACCTTAAAAAAGGCGAATTAGACGAGATTGTCGCAGAAACAAAACAAGAAGAGGATAAACTCCGCGAACGTACTAAAAAGATTGAATCGTTGATTGATGCGAGTTTGATCACTGCATTCAAAAGAATACGTAAAAACGCTCGAAACGGCTTGGCTGTTGTTCCTGTGCAACGGGATTCTTGTGGTGGTTGCTTTAATAAAATTCCACCTCAAAGGCAATTGGACATTCACTCACGCAAAAAAATTATTGTTTGTGAATATTGTGGACGAATCCTTGTCGATTTGGATTTAGCAAACGAAAATAGTAAATAGATTTTTTACAAAATTTCGATAAAATTATAGTAAGAGGCAGCTTAAAAAGCTCGCCTCTTTTTTTTGTACTTTCCTGATGTCTTAAAATATAACCAAAAATAGAGTAGGTTCTTTCCTTTTCGTGAAATTACGATTTCATCTTCATTCTCTTAAATATATAGTATAATTACAATCTCTCTAACAAATATTCGAAAGAAAATGAGGTAAAACAGGCTTGAAATTTCAATAAGTGTCATTTAGTCAATTACTTACCATTGAAAATAGGTAATCAAACAAGAGGATTAATAGTTACAATCTATGAAAATCAAAATTTTGTCGCTTTGTTCGTAACAGTCTATGTAAAAAAGCACACATATTCAACAAATGTACAGCTTGCTGACTTTTTGTCAGGTGAGAGTGTTCTCTGTTTGTATGATTTTTGTAAATAAAATATATTTTTAAAATACATTTCTATATGTATGTTTGTGTTTGTATAATGTGATTTAATGTACAGAATTGTAAAATATCTATTTTGTATATTAAAATAAATGTATGTGTTTTGGTTGCAACGAACTATTTATCAAGTAAATAAATAATATTTCTAAAATATAACTTTAATTATTTATACGGTATTTATTTAAGTACCTATTTGGATATAAACAGCTTCGCATTAATTGATTATAAGAGTAATAATGAGGTAGTTAGATGTTCTTACTTGTAATCTAAGTTGAAGTGAAGTGTTGTGCTAGAATTTTCTTATTAAATTAGTAATAATCAACTTATTTGTTTGTTGTATTATGATAAATCTGAATTATTTGCAGTCTCTTACGAACTCTACTTTTGTATAACGATAGATTTGTAGTTTACTTTTGTATATGTAAAATATGTATGTATCTTTGTAATGCAAAATATAATAAAATATAATTACTATATTTGCATATAATTCACAAAAATCAATTTTAATTTCAATTATGGATACAGAAAAAGACAGAATCGAAAAGATTATGGAGGTTGAAGGATTAAACACAACTCAATTTGCAAGTATGATTGATGTAAAGGTGCCAACTCTTTCTCATATTTTAACCGGAAGAAATAATCCAAGTTTAGATGTTTTAAAAAAAATATTGGAAACTTTTAAAACAATCAGCTCAGATTGGCTTATTTTCGGTACGGGACAAATGTATCGACCTACAAAAGAATCTCAAAGCCCTTCATTATTTCATGAAAGTGAATTAAATACAAGAATACAAGGAAGTTATGTTGATAAAATGAGTGCGAAATCCTCTTCACAAAAAGAATCAATCCAGAGCCATAAAATTGATTCCGTAGATTTATCCAATAAATTGCACGAAACTCCTGTTCAAATTGCAACAAAAGAGGTAAAAAGAATTATCATCTATTATGAAGACAACACTTTTAGAGAATTTATTCCAAAATAGTTATTGAATAAAGTTTTTTTTCATTCCAATATTGATTACTTTTGTAGTTGAGAAATTATTTATTTAGAATGAAGAAATTCATACTTGATTTAACGGTAATTGAAAACATCCAACTCAATCGCCAATATAATCTGTTAATACTTTCACACAAAGAAAAATTACCTGCCATTCGTGCGGGTCAATTTGCTCAAATTCGTGTTGATGGTTCAGCTACAACCTTTTTAAGAAGGCCCATTTCCATCTGTTTCGTGGACGAAGCGAAAAACGAACTATGGTTTTTAATTCAAATCGTAGGCGATGGAACACGTAAACTTTCTGAGCTGAAAACCAATGATATACTAAATGTTATTCTTCCACTTGGCACCACTTTTTCGACACCAAACAAAGCCGATTCAAGGATAATTTTAATCGGCGGTGGAGTTGGAGTAGCACCGCTGTTAATTTACGGCGAATGGCTATCTAAAAACGGTTTTAAGCCAACTTTTTTAATCGGCGCTCGCTCCACAAATGATTTACTTTTATTAGATGAGTTTGAAAAATACGGAAAAGTGTTTTTTACAACAGAAGATGGTTCAAAAGGAGAAATTGGTTATGTTACGCACCATTCTATACTTAAAAATCAACAATTTGATTCCATTTTCACTTGTGGTCCAACTCCAATGATGAAAGCCGTAGCTCACTATGCCAAAGAAAATGAAATTTTTTGCGAAGCATCGCTGGAAAATATGATGGGATGCGGTTTTGGGGCTTGTCTTTGCTGTGTAACAGATACCACCGAAGGAAATTTATGCGTTTGTACGGAAGGTCCTGTTTTTAATATAAATAGATTAAAATGGCAAATCTGATCACTCAACTTGGAAAAATAGAACTGAAAAATCCTGTCATTACGGCTTCTGGAACGTTTGGTTTTGGTACGGAATACACCGATTTCATTGATTTGAAACAACTTGGAGGAATCATCGTAAAAGGGACAACCTTGCATGAAAGACAAGGAAATCCTTATCCCAGAATGGCTGAAACGCCCTCAGGAATGTTGAATGCGGTTGGATTGCAAAATAAGGGTGTAGATTATTTTATTTCCCATATTTATCCTGAAATAAAAGATTTTGAAACAGAAATATTTGTAAATGTTTCTGGCTCGACAGTGGAAGAATATGTGGCTGTTGCCGAGAAAGTAAATGCATTGGAATTTATTCCCGGCATTGAACTTAACATTTCGTGTCCCAACGTAAAAGAGGGTGGAATGGCATTTGGAACAAGCTGTCCGCTGGCTTCAGAAGTGGTAAAAGCTGTTCGGAAAGTATATAAAAAGGAGTTGATGGTTAAATTATCGCCCAATGTTACAGATATTGCCGAAATAGCAAAAGCAATCGAATTTGAAGGTGCAGATTCCATTTCACTTATCAACACATTACTCGGGATGGCTGTTGATGTGAAAACACGGCGTCCAATTTTATCAACAATTACAGGTGGTTTGTCGGGTCCTGCGGTCAAACCAATTGCTTTGAGAATGGTTTGGCAAGTTTATAATGCTGTGAAAATTCCAATTATTGGTTTAGGTGGAATTATGAACGCCAAAGATGCCATTGAATTTATGCTTGTAGGTGCAACTGCAATTCAAGTTGGAACGGCTAATTTTGTAGATCCAACTATTTCTGTGAAAATTGTTGAGGGTATAAATCAATATTTAGATAAAAATAATTTCTCTTCTGTGAAAGATATAATTGGTGGAATGATAATTTAATTTTCACACTTAAATATTCGTATAATAAACAGTATTACATTGCGAATAATGTATAAATGGTTGTAATTCTACATTATTCGCAAAAATTATTACTGTACCTTTATTCTTTGAATATCAGCAATATATGCCTGTTTTGATTTATTAAAGAAAGAAAATTACCCCCAATAAAAGAACGATACTTGTTGTAACCATTATAAAGGAGCGTTTACGCAGTTTAGAACCTTTTTTGTACATAAAAAATGCTGAAAATGCCAAGAAAAACAACATTCCACCGTACAAAGTAGAAATCCAATGGAGTTTATTTTTTCCATGTAATTTATGTAAATCGACCATTTTATCAACACCTTTTGGATACACTTTTTTCGTAAATTTAGCTTCGCCTGTCATACTATTATAAGAACCTTGCGTGAAATAAAAAATTCCATCATTTTCATTTGTAACTTCTAAACCTCTTATTCCAAGCTCTGCACCTAATTTTCCTGCAGGAATTTCAGTGCCAATATTTTTTTCAAAATATTTTTCTTGTTTCATAAAATCGGTGTTTCTATAAACGAGCAACATTCCGCTAAGTGCATACACAATCGTGAATCCAATAGTAATAAAAGCTAGATCTCTATGCAAAGATCGCATAATCGAGTTAAAAGTTTTTTTTGAATTTTTATTCATTTTGTAGTTTTTTTATAGTATAACCCATTTGTAAGTTTACTGTGGTATATGCATCAGATAAAAAAGGTCGCGTATTG
>JBDHYS010000189.1:0-4233 GCA_039811505.1 Paludibacteraceae bacterium
GTACCCATCATAAAAATCTCCTAATCGGGATGTTGAGCTTTAAGCATTGGTGCTTTACTAAGCATATGAACCCAATCCACGTGCTCCACGTCGTCATAATATTTTTCCATCGCCTCAACGGTCATACCACCATCCCAAGGGAAAGTTAGGTATTTTCCATCTCCTTTGAAATAATATTCCACGTGGCATTGTGCACAAACCAACGAACGCATTTCTTGTGGAGTTGCATTAGCAATATCTTTTCCTTGACGCGCAAATGCTTCTATCAAAGCAGGACGTGTGATAGTAAGACCCATCGTTTTGGGATCATGACAATCTGCACATCCAATAGGATTTACAATTTCACTCCCAAATTGACTCCAAGGTGCTTTGTAAAATTCTTCAATTCCAACTTCGTGCATCATTCTGGGCACATCGGGACTTTTACAAGACCAACAAGTAGCAGGTTGCATATCTTTAGTGTTTTCATCTGGAGTACCCGTTCGGAGTGTTACAGACACATCGTGAATAGCGTGCATGTGTCCTCTTGGAGCTGAATAATCACGCGAAAAAGCATAACCTGCCCATAAAACAACCATTTCAGGGCGACTTTCCAACACATCTTCGGGCATATTTCCCATATGCTTACTACGAAAATCCATCTCTTTTGTTTTTTTCCAAGTGTTGTATTCGCGAGGATAATTTGCTCCCCATTCTTCACTTTTAGCATTAATGCATGTGATTTCTACAACTCTATTTCCATGTAAAGTGGCGATTTCAGCTCTCCGTTCGGTTACAGAAGCAGCCAAAAGCCCTAATAAAAACACTAAAATCATTGCTACAGCAAAGATTCCCCAACCGACAATCGGTTTCTTTCTAATAGATTCGGCTAATTTTTTACACATAATGGTTCGATTTTTATTTTCAAATTTAAATTTCAATTGTTATTATTTTTTCATTAAATCATTTAACCAAGTTGGAACGGGAGAATTTGGTAGTGGAACAAACGCATTGGGAGATGAAGAAAGATTACTCACCATCGTGTGTGGCACTTCTCGATGACAATCCCAACAAGCTTTTCCTTTTCCATCTTTTGCTTCCGTATAACTTATCATTCCGGTATTTACAAATTCGGTATTAAGTTGCGTATGGCAACGAATGCAATTATCCATAATTACGTTGTTACTCGGTTTTCTGGGACGGATAACTTGTGGCTCCATTTTCACAGTAAAAACTGCAGAATGATACAAACCGTCCATTGCCTTGAAAGCATATTTTTTAAACACATTATCCTGTGGCACATGACAATCATTGCAAGTTGTCCAAGCATGATGCGAACTGTGCATCCAAGATTGATAATAAGGAGTCATAATGTGGCAGTTGATACAAGCAGAAGGTTCATCAGACAAATAAGAATGGGCACGAGACATATAAACTGTGTATGCAGCAAGCCCAACACCGATACCTCCGATAATAAATAGAGGTAGAACAAATACGCGTGGTATTAAATTTAGGAATTTCTTCATAAACTCTATTTTATGATTATGTAGTGCAAATTTAGGATTAAGATTTGAGTGAGGGCGTAACAATTGTTACGTATTTGTATTTCTGTTATGATTTTAATCCCTCCCCAAAAACAAATTTGATGTATGAAATATTAACTGACGGGTTATCAAATTCGATTAAAGCTTTAGGTATATTTGTCATAAAACACAAAAAAAGCTGCTTCTAATTTTGAAACAGCTTTATATTGTACTAATTATTTCTAATAAGTATGAGTTTTAATGTTTGTGTCGTCCTTCATCGGCTACTGTAAGTTTTGCTCTACCTTTAGCTCTACGAGATGCTAAAACTCTACGACCGTTTGCAGTAGCCATTCTTTCACGAAATCCGTGTTTGTTTCTTCTTTTTCTGTTAGAAGGTTGAAATGTCCTTTTCATTACGCTGCTATTTTATTTTGATTTTACTTTTTTCGGACTGCAAAGATAACTATTGTTTTTTGAAAATCAAAGAAAATATTCAAAAAAGGATAACTTTACAACAAAAAAACAAATTTATTACGTATTCATTCCTCCGCAAACATTAATTACTTGTCCACTCACATAGCTCGACAAATCAGAAGCAAGGAAAAGACAAGCCTTTGCGACTTCGTCAGGAGCTCCGCCTCTTCTTAGCGGAATTGCTTCTGCCCATTTTGCGCGTTGTTCTTCTGTTAGTGCATTTGTCATTTCAGTTTCGATAAATCCGGGTGCAACTGCATTTGCTCTGATTCCACGCGATCCAACTTCTTTTGCAATGGATTTTGCCAAGCCAATCATTCCGGCTTTTGACGCTGAATAGTTGGTTTGACCGGCATTTCCAGACACACCCACAACAGAACTCATATTGATAATTGAGCCACTTTTTTGCTTCATCATTATCGGTGTACAAGCATGTATAAAATTAAATGCAGATTTCAGATTTACGTTGATAACGGCGTCCCATTGTTGTTCGGTCATCCGCATCATCAATCCATCTTTTGTTATTCCAGCATTGTTAACAAGTACATCTACTTTTCCAAATTCTGCTACTATTTCACTTACAACTCTTGCAGTATCTTCAAATGAAGCTGCATTGGAGGCATATCCTTTTGCTTTTACACCCAAAGCGGCAATTTCTTTTTCTGTTTGTATTCCGTTTTCGTCAATTACTAAATCTGTAAACGCAATATTACATCCTTCTGATGCAAATTTCAGAGCTATCGCTTTTCCAATACCTCGTGCTGCACCTGTTACAATGGCTGTTTTTCCTTCTAATAGTTTCATATAATTATCTTGTTTTTTAGTTTAATAAAAATTGAAAATATTGAGTATCATTATTTCTTACAAAAACCTGAAAAATAATTTAACTCATTCCAATATTAATCTATTTAAGGTGGCAAAGATACAATTTTTTTCTAAAATTGATATTTACAGTCGTTTTTAATATTTACTTTTCTAATTTTAAAGGACGAGCGAATTTATTAATGTTTTTATCTCTTTGTGCTTTTTGTGCTTTTAACTCCATATGTTCTTTGTAAGAAAGTTGCGTTTGAACTCGTGCCGATTTATCATTTTCTCCTTTTGTTCTTTGTGGTTTCACTGCAAACGCTTCGTTGGTTTTATTGATAAATGCTAATTCGCCTTCATATGTTCCAACAATTGTGCGGTTATAGAAATTATCGGTCAAATTTAAGTCGATTTTATAAGTACTTCCTGTTTTCCATTGAATATCTACATATCCATTTTCGATCATAAAATAATCGGAAGTATAATACCACGTTCCAAAATCGGTCCCATTTTCGTAAAAAGCATCAATCACACTATATGGTTTTGGATTGTCAATATAAACCGGATATCTTCCGTTGGCAAGTTTTATTTTTGAATCAGAAAGGTACGTATAAAGTTCTATTTGCATTGCATCACCACGGCCTGTAAAGCGTGAGTTATTGTTAAAATCATCCCACAAGCGAATTGTAAACACATTCAAACCGTTATTGAAAAGGTTTCCGTTGTACCAAAGCTCTCCTTGATTAAGAAAACTCGGAACTGGAGACCAAAAATCTGTAAATGAAATCAAACCATTATATCTAATGTTAAACTGTTTTCCTCCTGCCACCAAACTTCCCGTTACATTGTATTGACTTCCATGCTTAAAAGTAATCGTACCGTTAGAAACAGGAAAAATTTGCTCTTTTCCTTTTTGAATTGAACTAATAAAGCTTCCTGTAATCACTTTTTCGCCGTTCTGATTTGTAATCCACGAACCAATATTATATGTCATAGGAGCTGCATCATCATTTCTGTTTGCAACATAATTTCCAGCTATAATCTCATTTTGTGAAGTAACGGGAGTATTTAAATCCAAAAACAAGAAAACACCGTCTCCTTTCGGATTAGCAGCTAATTCAGAATCATCAAACCAGATAACATACGAGTCAGATTTTTCGGAGCGAAATCCCATATTATTAACTGCAGCTCCATAAAAATTGGATTCGGCAGCATAAAATATTAAATTAGTATTATCAACCACTTCATCTCTGTCGTTATCTCTTCCGCCGCCAAATGTGAAGCAACTCGTAAAAAAAATCGCAATAAACGATAAAATCATCGTTACTCTTAAGCTCGTTTTCATAGTTCTATTTTTTTATTGAATTTATTAAATGTTTTTTTAATAGTTATAATTCAAAAACAGTGCCATGTTTAAAATACAAAAGAGCCCGAAAATTCAGGCTCT
>JBDHYS010000190.1:0-4225 GCA_039811505.1 Paludibacteraceae bacterium
AAATAGAACCTTTTAAAAAGAGAAGAGCAGGTGATTTATCGGGCGGAATGAAACAAAAATTGGCACTTTGTTGTGCTTTAATTCACAAACCACGCGTACTTTTATTAGATGAACCGACAACGGGAATTGATCCCGTTTCAAGAAAAGAATTGTGGGAAATGCTCCGAAAACTCACATCAGAAGATATTGCAATTCTCGTTTCTACGCCTTATATGGACGAAGCACTTCAATGCGACAGAATCGGATTGATGAAAAATGGAAAATTAATGACCATAAACACACCAAAAGCATTGATTCAAGAATACGATAAAGTTTTATACGAAATTTATTCTTCATCTGTTTTTCAAATGTTGAACACATTGAGAAACTGCGATGTATGTCTAAATAGTTATGCTTTTGGTGACACAATTCATGCTGTTTTCAAAAATGACGAGGAAGAAAACTTAAAAGGTTTTTTGAGAAATTCATCTATTCAGGATTTTCAAATAAAAAAAATAAAACCTACGATTGAAGATTGTTTTATCGATTTATCCATCGTGAAAAAAGATTAATATATGTATTCGATTGAAGCCGAAAATATTGTTAAGAAATTTGGAGACTTTGTTGCTGTGGACAACATCAGTTTTACGGTGAAAAAAGGTGAGATTTTTGGATTTTTGGGAGCAAATGGAGCCGGTAAAACTACGGCTATGCGTATGTTTTGCGGTCTTTCTTATCCCACAAGCGGAAAAGCTTCAGTGGCAGGATTTGACATCTACAAAGAGCAAGAAAAAATAAAGAAAAATATCGGTTATATGAGCCAAAAATTTTCACTTTATGAAGATTTGACGGTAAAAGAAAACATCCGATTTTATGGCGGTGTTTACGGATTAAAACGGAATGAAATCAATCATCAACTTGAAAGCGTTCTAAAAAAATTGGATATGGAAAGTTTTAAAGATAAATTGGTGAAATCAATTCCATTGGGTTGGAGGCAAAAATTAGCTTTTTCAACTGCAATTTTACACAATCCTGCCATCGTTTTTCTGGACGAACCGACAAGCGGAGTTGATCCGATAACAAGAAGGCAGTTTTGGGATATGATTTACGAATCAGCAGAAAAAGGGATAACAATTTTTGTTACAACACATTATATGGACGAAGCAGAATATTGCAATCGAATTTCACTGATGGTTGATGGGAAAATTGAAGCAATGGACACACCCAGAAATCTTAAAATTAAATACAATACACGTTCGATGGATGAAGTATTTTACACTTTGGCTCGAAACGGCAAACGGACAGAATAGAAAGAAAAAAGAGATGAACAACAAGTCGAAAAATAAAAAAAACAGAAGAAAACCACCTTTGTTTGCGTTTGTACAAAAAGAATTTTTGCACGTTTTACGAGATAAGCGGACACTTCTTATTTTGTTCGGATTGCCTATTGTTCAAATTTTAATCTTTGGTTTTGCACTGACAAACGAAGTGAAAAACGCAAAACTTCTTATTATTTCTACTCCCGATGAAATCCAAAATCAAACTTTAATTGATAAAATTGAAGCAAGTTCATATTTTACGATTACACATATTGAATCTACTGAACAAAATATCGATTTCTATTTTAAAAACGGTGAAATTCAACTTGCACTCGATTTATCACACAAAAACCCGTCAAATCCGACAGAAACAAGGGAAATTCAAATCATAGCCGATTCTTCCGACCCAAATTTTGCGAAAATCGCAATCAATTATTTATCAGCTATTATTTATGATTGGACTGCGACACAAAATAGCATTGAAAACATTCCACTTCAGATAAAAACGCAAACAAGAATGCTTTATAATCCCACTTTAAATAGTTCGATGAATTTTGTCCCCGGACTTATTGCGATGATTATGATGATTATTTGCACTACGCTCACTTCTATTTCTATCGTGAGAGAAAAAGAATTTGGAATGATGGAGGTTTTGTTGGTTTCGCCCGTTCGTCCAATCAATGTGCTTATTTCCAAAATGATACCCTATTTTGTTTTATCTGTTCTCAATCTTTCCATTATTTTTCTGTTAAGTTATTTTGTGTTGGACGTTCCAATTCACGGAAATATTATATTTATTCTTATCGTAAGTATGCTTTTTATTTTAGTTTGTTTGGCGTTAGGATTATTTATTTCCAATGCAACGTCTTCACAAGCTTTTGCAATGATGTTTTCAATGGCAGGAATTTTATTGCCCATTCTGCTTTTCACAGGATTTCTTTTTCCAATAGAAAATATGCCAATTGCTTTTCAATGGTTATCTTATATCGTTCCTTCGCGTTGGTATTTTCTTATTATGCAGTCCGTTATGTTAAAAGGATTGAGCATTGTGGATGTTTGGTTCGAAACGTCTATTTTGTTTTTAATGATGATAATTATGTTAGGAATTAGTTTAAAAAAATTCAAAACTCGATTACAATGAGCGTTCTATTCTATACACTTCAAAAGGAATTTTTATTGATATTCAGGGATAAAATGATTTTACCCATGATGTTTCTGATGCCCATAATTCAACTTACTATTCTCCCTTTTGCTGTAGATTTAGATGTGCGTCATTTAAGACTTACTGTAATTGATAACGATAAAAGCAGTTATTCACAACAAATTATCTCAAAAATTGGTGCTTCCGATATTTTCACCATTCACTCAATAGAAAATACTTACAGTGAAGCAATAAAAAAAATTGGGAAAAACGAAGCAGATATCATTTTACACATTCCACAAAATTTTGAAAAAGATTTGGTTAGAAACAATGAATCTGTTATTTCTATTTCTGCCGATGCAGTTGATGCAATAAAATCGGGATTAGGAACAAATTATTTAAGCTCCATTATACAGAACTTCAATCATCAAATAAGATTAGAATGGTCCGGAGGTGTTGAATTTTCAGCTCCAATGGATGTAAAATACTCTTTTTGGTACAATCCACTTCTTTCTTACAGAAATTATATGGTTCCGGCTATTTTAGTTTTATTGCTCACAACTCTTAGCGGATTTATCACCACGCTGAACATCGTTCGTGAAAAGGAAGAAGGAACAATGGAGCAAATAAATGTAACGCCACTCAAAAGATGGCAATTTATACTCGGAAAATTAATTCCATTTTGGATTATCGGAATCGTTATTTTCACATTAGGACTCTTAATTTTAAGCTACGTTTATTCCATTCACATCGAAGGAAGTATTTTATTATTGTACATTTTTGCTGCCGTATTTTTAGTGTCAATTCTTGGAGTGGGACTTTTTATCTCTATTTTGAGCAATACTCAACAGCAAGCAATGTTTGTTTCTTACTTTTTTATTATGATTTTTATCCTTCTTAGCGGACTTTTTACCAATATTGAAAGTATGCCAAAATGGGCTTATTCCATTTCAAACATCATTCCGATAACCCATTTTATGCACGCTGTGAGAGCCATTGTAATAAAAGGAAGCAATTTCAGCGCACTTTGGTTGAATATGGTTTACATTTTAGCGGCAGGAATAATTTTAAACGGACTTTCGATACTTTTATACAGAAAAACTTCTTAATAAAAAAAACAAAAAATTGTCTCTTTTGCTCCATTTATAGTAAAATTTTATTAATTGAATTTTGCTAAATTTTATTAATAAATAAAAATAACTATTTTTGTTATTTATACGCTATTCGATTTATAATCTTAACAATACAATGGCTAAAAAATCAGACTCACAATCAGAAGCTTTAAATTTGTTCTCAAATATCGAAAACAACAATTTATCTCAAATCGAAAAAAAAATACAAGATTTGCGAAAAGAATTGGAAAAGCATAATTATCAATATTACGTTTTGTCATCTCCCACCATTTCTGATAAAGAATTTGATCAAAAATTATCCGAATTAATAGAATTAGAAAGTGTAAATCCAGAGTTTTTTGACCCAAACTCACCAACACAACGAGTTGGAAGCGACATAAATACCACTTTTGAACAAGTAGCACACACCTATCCAATGTTGTCATTGAGCAACACTTATTCCGAGGGAGAAGTGCTCGATTTTTACAATCGTACAAAAAAACTAATAAACACCGATTTTGAACTTGTGTGTGAATTAAAATACGATGGAACTTCTATTTCTCTTCAATATGAAAATGGAAAATTAGCACGTGCCATCACACGCGGCGATGGAGAAAAGGGCGATGACGTAACGTCCAACATCAAAACAATTCGTTCCATTCCGCTGCAACTTC
>JBDHYS010000191.1:0-4221 GCA_039811505.1 Paludibacteraceae bacterium
GTTTTATGCTTAATTCTGATAAATTCATTGTTTGTAGGGTTAGAAAATCTGTTTTTTTTTAGAATTTCAAAGTTTTATTTATTCAGAAATTAAATCAACTATTTTAACACTCATTCCGTCTCGAAGTTGCATCACACCCGTTGTAAGCAATGTGTCGCCCACTTGCAAACCATCTGTAATTTGAACGGAATTTTCTGTCCGGATTCCTTTTGACAACACAATTTGCTTTGCTTTTCCGTTTTTATAGATAAATGCAATATCTCGCCCCATTTCTGCTACAGTGGCAATGCTCGGAACAACAAGTGTTTTTGTGATTTGCTTCATATTTATTTCGATTGAAGCTGATTGACCGGCTCTTAATTTGTTGCCGCTATTTGGATATATTGCACGAGCTTTGAGAGAAAGTGTTTTTTCGTCCAATTTGTATTCAACCGCATAAACAGAAGCTTTGTAGTTGATTTTGTCGTTTTCAATCGTGAAGGTTAGTGGCGTTCCGGAATGAATATCATTCACTTGCCTTTCATTTACTGAAAATTCAAGTTTTAAAGGAGAAATTTTTGTTAATGTGGAAACTACGGTCGATGGAGAAGCATACGCACCATTGCTAACCAAACGCAATCCGACGACTCCACTAAATGGTGCTCGGAGTTCGGTTTGTGCAATTCGAGATTTTATCAATTCGATATCTGCTTTTAGTTTTTCAAGCTCAGTAACGACAATTTCATACGTTTCTTGACTCACAGCATCTTTTGCCAACAGACTTTTCTGCCGAAATAATCGCTCGTTGGCGAGTGGGAGTTGCGTTTCCAATTTCTTTAATTCTGCTTGAAGCGGTTTGTCGTTTATTTTTGCCAATAATTGCCCTTTTGAAACTAGACTTCCTTCTTTGAAAAATATATCGGTAATTTTTCCGGAACTTTCAAATGTTAAATCCACTTCTTCGTCGGGAAGTAAAATCCCTTTTGTCCGAAAAACATCGTTCAATGTCTCAAATTTTAGCACCATTGCCTTTACTTCAAGCAGATTATCTCTTTTTTTGAAATTGGAGGATTCGGATTTGTCCTGTTTTTTACCGATGGAACTGTATTTTTTTATCGTTGGAATAAATGCCATCACAACAAGTAGTAGCACAATGGACGAAATCAGTATGATTTTTGTTTTTTTAGACATAAAAAAGTGATTAATTTCAGTTTGAATTGGTGATAAAGATTCTTAAATTTTAAAAATGTGTGATTTAAACACACAAAAATAGCAATTTAACATTTAGAGAGGGTCTGTTTTATTGTTTTTTCAGAAATTCAAACATTGTATAACGAATATTTATTGCCATTTACAATAAAAAAAAGGGCTGTCAATTTCTCGATCAGCCCTGAATCAATTTCTCTGAAAAAATGGGATATTAAATAAAAACAGTTTCTTTAATTATTTCACTTACAGTTGGATGTGGAAAAACGGTTCGTTGAAATTCTGTTAGGGTCATTTCTTGTTCTATTGCAATACAAGCACCGTAAATAATTTCACTTGCAGGATTTCCTAACAAATGAACACCAAGAATTTCATTGTGTTTTTCGCCTACAATAAGTTTGCAAAGTCCACTTCCACCCTCATTTTCAGCCATAAATCTACCGGAGTAAGCCATCGGCAATTTCATTACGCGGAAATTTAATCCTTTTGCTTTTGCACCTTCTTCCGTTTCGCCCACTCCTGCCACTTCCGGATTGGTATAAACCACTCCAGGTATCGCTTGGTAAGACATTGTGTCTTTTTTTCCTAATAAATTATTAACCACCACTTCACCTTCGCGACTTGCAGTATGAGCCAAAAGTGAAAAACCTGTTACATCGCCGGCTGCAAAAACAGAAGAAACATTTGTTTCCATTTTAGCGTTTACTTTTATTCCTCCTTTAAATAATTCAACGCCGATTTTTTCCAATCCAAATCCCGTTACATTTGGTTTTCTGCCTACGCTAATTAAAATTTTTTCTCCTTCAAAAATACTCTCTTTTCCGTCTTTCTCTACAAAAACTTTATTTTTATCAATTCGTATCACTTTTGAGTTTAAATGAAAATCAACCCCTTTTTTTGTATAAGCATTTCGAAGCATCTCCGAAATCTCAAAATCATTTGCTCCAAGTATTTCCGGCATCATTTCTATCACCGTAACCTTGCTTCCAACGCTGTTGAACAAACTTGCAAACTCCATTCCGATAACACCACCTCCAATGATTACCAATGATTTTGGAATCTCTTTTAATTCTAAAATTTCTTTATTGGTTAAGATAATATCTCCCGCTCCTTTTAATCCGGGAATTGGTGGAATGGCAGCTGACGAACCTGTGCAAATTAACAAGTTCTTTCCACTGAATTTTTCGCCGTTGCAAACAATTTCCACGTTATTGGTTTTTGCATTTACTATCATTGCATCGCCAATCACAACGTTCACATTGTTTGTTTTCATTTTTGTTTTCACACCTGCCACTAATTTTCGTACGGTTTTATCTTTTCTATCGACCACTTTTCCGTAATTTATGCTCGCATTTTCCACAAAAATTCCATATAAATTGGCGTGAGTGGCATTTTCAAACAGTTTGGCACTGTAGAGCATTGTTTTTGTGGGAATGCAACCTTCATTTAAACAAACTCCACCAAGTGTTTTTTTCTCAAAAAGAGCCACTTTTAATCCATTTGAACCGGCACGTTCTGCTGCTACATATCCAGCAGGACCACCTCCAATAATTAGTAAATCATACATATCTTTCAAAATTTTATATTAGGAGATTTTTTATTTTCAACAAATTTACAATAATTTTTCTTATAACCTATTTGCGAGTTAAAAAGTTGTTATCATTAGCAATAATCTACAGTTACAATGATTAAAAATGGAGATTTTTGATAAAATGCGAAAAATAAATTTGTCAGATGAAATAAAAGTATTACCTTTGTAGCACAAAAATAAATCGCGGGGTGGAGCAGTGGTAGCTCGTTGGGCTCATAACCCAAAGGTCGTTCGTTCGAATCGGGCCCCCGCAACTACTGAAAATGAGAGTATAACGTAAAGTTGTACTCTCATTTTTTTTGTAATTTCTATCGAAAAGTTATCTCCGCTTATTTTGTTTAGTAATGTTAATTTGAATTGGAATAAATATGCTTTATAACATATAAAATCATTCGCTTAAATAATTTATTTTGAGTAAATTGCGAACTTTAATTTTCAGAATATTTTAAAATTTATTTATTACATAACCTTATAAAAATTAAGTAGATATGAAGACATATCAAACAAGTGAAATTAAAAACATTGCATTGCTGGGTAGTTCTGGCGCTGGGAAAACCACTCTTGTTGAAGCAATGCTTTTCGAGAGTGGAGTAATCAAACGTAGAGGTACAGTGGATAACAAAAACACTGTTTCCGATTATTTTCCTGTGGAGAAAGAGTATGGATATTCTGTTTTTTCGAGCCTGATTTCTTATGAATGGAAAGAAAAAATGATGAATTTCATCGACTGCCCCGGTTCTGATGATTTTATTGGTGGAGTAATTTCAGCTCTTAATGTAACGGACATGGCTTTGATGCTTATTGATGCTACAAGTGGAGTTGAAGTGGGTACAATAAATCAATTCAGATACACGGAACAACTGAATAAACCTGTT
This sequence comes from Paludibacteraceae bacterium, assembly GCA_039811505.1. GTDB lineage: Bacteria > Bacteroidota > Bacteroidia > Bacteroidales > Paludibacteraceae > UPXZ01. The sequence continues at coordinate 3,652 of JBDHYS010000191.1, forward strand.
GTTTTCTTGGTGAATCAATTGGATCACGAGAAAGCAGATTATGAAAATACGTTGACAAACTTGAAGGAAATATACGGTAGTAAAGTAATTACGGTGCAATATCCTATATCTTCTGGTGCTTCGTTTGATGCCATTGTAGATGTTTTGAAACAAAAAATGTATAAATGGAAACCCGGAGCGACTGCACCTGATGTGTTGGAAATTCCAGAAGAAGAAAAAGAACGTGCAAACGAATATTTTCAAGCACTTCTTGAAGCAGCAGCTGAAAATGACGAAGGTTTGATGGAAAAATTCTTTGATCAAGGAACTCTTACAGAAGAAGAAATGCGCGAAGGGATTCACAAAGGAATGCTTTCACGCTCAATGTTTCCTGTTTTTTGTGCATCGGGAGAAAAAAATATGGCTGTCCATCGGATTATGAATTTTTTAAGCATCGTGGCACCTTCTCCAAACGATATGCCTGCACCTTTGAATAGTGAAGAAAAAGAAATTAAACCGGACTCAAATGCTCCAACAAGTCTTTTCTTCTTCAAAACTACGGTAGAACCGCATATTGGGGAGGTTTCATAT
>JBDHYS010000192.1:0-4202 GCA_039811505.1 Paludibacteraceae bacterium
TGTTTTGACATTTTTAGCCCAATTTTAACCCTTACAATTCCTGTAAAATAGACATTTTTAAATGGATGCTCGTTGCGGTATTCATAACCAGCCATAATCATACGAGCTACCCAAAAGAAAATAATATCCGGTCCGGTTACCAAATCACTTGTTGGATAATAATATTTAATTTCTTCATTATCAGGGTTGTTTATACCGTCAAATACAGATATGGGCCAAAGCCATGAAGAAAACCAAGTGTCAAGAGCGTCTTCGTCTTGGTGCAATGTGAAATCAAAATGTGCCAATTCAGGAAATTGTAATAAAACTTTTTCACGTGCTTTTTCTTCATTTTCTGCTACAACATATTGATTCCCTTTCACAGGGAAAGTTTCTGTTGCCGTTTCATCCTTTGGTGCGATGTAATATGCTGGAATACGATGTCCCCACCAAAGTTGGCGACTTATGTTCCAATCTTTTATGTTTTCCATCCAATGACGGTATGTGTTTTTGTATTTTTCGGGATGAAATTTGACCGTGTCATTTTCTACATTGTCCAAAGCGGGTTTTACTAATTCGCCCATTTTCAAAAACCACTGCATGGAAAGTTTTGGCTCGATTGGAACGTCAGTTCGTTCAGAATATCCCACTTTATTGGTGTAATCTTCTGTTTTTTCAAGTAATTCCGCATCTTCCAAATCTTTTACAATTTGTTTTCGAACATCAAAACGTTCCATTCCTGCGTACATTTCTCCGCATTCATTAAGTGTTCCGTTATCGTTAAAAATATCAATTGATGGAAGATTGTGTTTTTCGCCTAATACATAATCATTTACATCGTGAGCCGGTGTAATTTTTAAGCAACCTGTTCCAAATTCAATATCCACATATTCATCTTCAATCACAGGAATTTCACGATTGATAAGCGGAACTATCACTTTTTTACCTTTCAAATGAGCCGTTTTTGGATTATCGGGATGAATGCACATTGCAGTATCGCCCATAATGGTTTCGGGTCTTGTGGTAGCCACCACAGCATATTCATCTTTTTGTTCTCCCGATATTTTATACCGAAGATAATAGAGTTTTCCGTTCACTTCTTTGTGATTTACCTCTTCATCAGAAACGGCAGTCAATGCTTTTGGGTCCCAATTTACCATTCGCACACCGCGATAAATTAGCCCTTTTTCGTGTAAATCACAAAATACTTTGACAACGCTGCTGCTGCGGATTTCATCCATTGTGAAAGCAGTGCGATCCCAATCGCACGAAGCACCCAATTTCTTTAATTGCTCTAAAATAATACCTCCGTGTTCATGCGTCCAATCCCAAGCATGTTTCAAAAACTCATTACGCGTAAGGTCAGATTTTTTAATTCCTTTTTCAGCCAAACGAGCTACAACTTTTGCTTCTGTTGCAATCGATGCGTGATCGGTTCCGGGAACCCACAATGCGTTTTTTCCCATCATTCGTGCACGCCGAATTAAAACGTCTTGAATCGTATTGTTGAGCATGTGTCCCATGTGCAAAACGCCGGTTACGTTTGGTGGTGGGATCACGATGGTATAAGGTTCACGGTCGTCTGGTTGTGAGTGGAAAAGTTTGTTATCTAACCAATATTGATACCATTTATCTTCTACATCGGCAGGATTGTATTTGCTTGCAAGTTCCATTATTTTTATTTGTGAGTGATTTTTAAGGTTGCAAAGATAGTGAAAAGGAGAGTTTTGAAAAAATTTTATTGAAACACAATAGTATAATTTCTATTTTTTGTGTAAGTTTGTAGTGCTGTAAACAAGTAAGCGATGCAATTCAAAACCAAAGGAATTATACTTCATCACGTTAAATATTCCGATTCTTCGATTATTGTAACCATTTACCCCGAAGAATATGGACGGGTTGCGTATTTGGTGCACGGAATCAACAGAAAAAAATCCAATGTTCGTGCTGCATTGTTGTTGCCCTTGTCAATTGTTTCGATGGAGGTAACCCATTCTCCTAAACGTGAAGTTCAGTATATCAAAGAGATACGCGTTTCACAACCGCATTTTACCATTCCTTTTGACCCGATAAAAAATAGCATTGCACTGTTTATCAGCGAATTATTGTATAAAATAGTACGACATGGAGAAAAAGATGTGGTATTATTTCGATTTCTTGAAGAGTCCATCGGCAAATTGGATAGTTGTGCGAAAGGAATTGGGAATTTTCATCTAGTTTTTTTAATAAATCTGACGAAATTGTTGGGATTTGAACCTCGTATCGAATCCGACAACGAAAATTGTTATTTTGATTTGCTGAATGGATGTTTTGAAAAAGAAAAACCAACTCATTCTCAGTTTGTTGAAAGAGAATTTGGACAAATGCTGTATCGAATTAGCAGATTGGATTATGATTGTTTGGACGCACTCCCGATGAACAGTGGACAGCGAAATAAAATCCTTTCTTCAATTTTAGAATATTATAGCATTCACTTGCACGCCGCTTCTGTTTCTTTGCGTTCTGTGGAAGTTTTACAAGAACTTTGGCATTGATTTATTTTTTTTAAGAGAATTGTTTTTAATCTTTTATTCGTATGAAAACCAACTTATCAATTATAAATAAAAAATTATTTTTATCGTTGCTGTTTGTGGTGCCGATGTTGATAAATGCTACTAATAATCACCAAGATGTATCGGATTTTATCTCTTTTTCGGGAATTGTGTTCGGTTATCAAAATGAAAAATTGGCTTCGGCTATTCTTTCCATCGAAAAAACCAATATTTCTACTGTTTCCAATAAAAATGGTGAGTTTTTGATTAAAGTACCTGTTCAATACCAAAAAAATACGTTGTCAATTTCTTATTTGGGCTATGCTACAAAAAAGATTCATTTGAAAAGTTTGGAAACGGGCGAAAATAAAATTTATTTGAAAATTCTTCCTTATGCGTTGCCCGATTTGGAAGTGATTTCTAAAAATCCGGAACTTATTATCCAGAATATGTTCAATAACCGGACGAAAAATTACAGTGGAACAGATCAAATTATGCGCGGTTTTTATAGAGAAACAATAAAAAAAGGGCAACGATTTGTTTCGCTTTCGGAAGCGGTAACAGATGTTTACAAATCTTCGTATAGCAGTTCAAAATCGGATATGGCAGCGTTGGTAAAATTACGAAAAAGCACCGATTATACCAGATTGGATACATTGGTATTTAAATTAATGGGCGGTCCTTTTAATAATGTTTTTTTAGATGCGATGCGTTATCCCAGTATAATTTTTACAGACGAACCATTTTATTCTTTTGATTTCAAATTTGTTAAAACGGAACAAATAGATGATAAATATGTCTATTTGATTGATTTCAAACAACGTCCTTATATTTCTACTCCGTTGTATTTTGGAAGATTGTATATTGATGTGGAGCGTTACGCATTGATTAAAGCCGAATTTGAATTGAATTTGGAAAACAATGCACAAGCTACGCAACTTTTTATCCGAAAAAAACCTCTTTCTGCTCGTGTTTCTACCACAAACACTCATTATACGATTCAATATCGTGAAATGAACGATAAATGGTATTATTCATACAGCAAAATTGATTTGGGTTTTAAAATCAATTGGAAAAGGAAATTATTTACTACTAATTATACTTCATCGATTGAGATGGCAATTACGGATTGGGAAGATGCAAAAGATAGAAAAGCATTTCAGACAAAAGATAGAATTTATGAAATGGTGGTGATTCAAGATCGAACGGAAGGTTTTTCTGACCCCGATTTTTGGGGACATTATAACGTAATTGAGCCCGAAAAACCGATTGAAAATGCAATCAACAAGATTAAAAAACAATTAGAAAAGAACAAATAAAAAAATGATCTTATTTTTTTGAATTATATGGGAAAAAATATCACAATTTATTGTAAAAACACACAAAAATATCACTTAATTCCTATTGGAACATCGCTTTTGGAGGTTTACAAAATGCTCGATATTTCGCTAAAATATCAAGTTGTGGCAGCAAGAGTAAATTACAAAGTGGAAGATTTGAATTTTTTGATTTACAAACCGAAAGATATTGAGTTTTTTGACACAAGTATTCCTTCAGGAATGAGAGTGTACGTCCGAACACTTTCAATGGTACTATCAAAAGCCGTTTCGGAACTTTATCCTACGGCAGTTTTACGAATCGAGCATCCAATTTCCAAGGGTTATTTTTGCCAAATCGAACATCTCGAACATC
>JBDHYS010000193.1:0-4202 GCA_039811505.1 Paludibacteraceae bacterium
GATAGGCTTCTTTTTTCCAATATAGCCACCAAGTTACACCAAATGTAACCAAACAATAAAGAATCTCATAAATTTGAGTTGGATGGTGTGGAAGTCCGTCTCCATAAGGGTCTTGAATAAAAATAAAACCCCACGGCAAATCGGTTACACTTCCGTAAATTTCGGAATTCATCAAATTTCCAAATCGGATAAAAGCTCCTGTAATGGCAGCTCCAATTACCAATCGGTCAAATCCCCAAATAAAACCCTTTTTTGTTACTTTTTTATCGTAATAATACATGGCAACAATAATTCCGACAGCCGCACCATGGCTTGCTAAACCTGCTAATCCGCCGTTGAAAACATTAAAAATTTGCCATGGGTGAGAAAGATAATAATTTCCGTATTTGAATGTGATTCCAAGAATTTTTACAGGCGTATCTAACAATTGCCACTCATAAAACAAACAATGTCCTAATCTTGCACCCAACACAGTACCAATAACCACATAAACGAATTGTTTATCCATCCATTTTTCAGGTAATTTTTCGTTTTTATAAAGTTTTTGAACAATCATCAATGCTAAAAAAATTCCAACTGCCCACATCAGCCCATACCATCTTATAGACAATGAACCAATGGAAATAATTTCTGGATTTACATTCCAAACAATATAATTAATCAACATTTTTTATCTGTATTATTTGAAAAAATTATTATGTATTTCTATTAATTACCGTGACAGTTTTTATATTTTTTTCCACTACCACAAGGACAAGGATCATTTCGTCCCACTTTTTTCTCCACTCGAACAGGTTCTGATTTCTGTTTTTCTCGTGTATCCTGTTTTGTTGGATCGTAATCGCCCCCACCTGATGAAACTTCGTCTTTTCTTGTGCTGTATTTGCTGTAATCCGATCGTTTTTGCTGTTCTCCTTGTCTTACATCACGAGGATCGCGTGTTGGAATTTGTCCACGCATTAAAATGGATAGCGCTTTTCGATTTGTATTGTCAACCATTTCCTTAAACAATCCGAACGACTCCAATTTGTAAATCAAGAGTGGGTCTTTCTGTTCGTAACTTGCATTTTGAACCGATTGGCGCAAATCATCCAATTGACGCAAATGTTCTTTCCATTCATCATCTATTACATAAAGAAGTGTTTGCTTTTCAAAATCACGAACAACTTCTTTTCCTTCATTTTCGTATGCTTTTTTCAAATTGGTAGTGATATTAAACACACGTTTCCCGTCTGTAATCGGAATTAATATATTCTCAAATTGCTCTCCTTTTGTTTCGTAAATATCTTTTATTACAGGATAAGCGATAGAAGTTAAAGCATCTGTTTTTCGCTTAAATGCGTTTCGTGCTTCTTCCACAACTTGATCGGTCAGATCACTTGTTTTGTCCTTTTTGAAATTTTCTTCGTTCACGGAAGTGTCCATTGCAAATATTTTCATCATATTCACTTCAAAAGCTTCAAAATCTTCCTCCATTTTTGCATTTTCAATGATATTTTCCGCGCCATCGTAAATCATATTTGAAATATCCACCCCGATTCTTTCTCCCATTAAAGCGTGGCGTCTTTTAGCGTAAATAACTTCACGTTGTGCATTCATCACGTCATCGTATTCAAGCAATCTTTTTCGAATTCCAAAGTTATTCTCTTCCACTTTTTTCTGAGCTCTTTCAATCGATTTTGAAATCATTGAATGTTCAATAAGTTCTCCCTCTTTAAATCCCATTCTGTCCATCATTCCCGAAATTCTTTCCGAGCCAAAAAGTCGCATCAAATCATCTTCCAAAGAGACAAAGAAAACCGAAGAACCCGGATCTCCTTGACGTCCAGCACGTCCACGCAACTGTCTATCCACACGGCGACTTTCGTGTCGTTCTGTTCCTATAATTGCCAATCCACCGGCTTCTTTCACTTCAAGACTTAATTTGATATCCGTTCCACGTCCTGCCATATTTGTAGCAATCGTAACGGTTCCTTTTCGTCCGGCTTCTGCCACCACATCGGCTTCTCGTTGGTGAAGTTTTGCATTCAGAACGTTGTGTCTAATCTTTCTTCCATCCAACATTCGGCTCAATAATTCGGAAATTTCAACAGAAGTTGTTCCCACCAAAACAGGACGTCCTTCTTCTACCAATTTCACAATTTCCTCTATAACAGCTTGATATTTTTCTCGTTTTGTTCGATAAACTCTGTCTTCCATATCTTTTCGTTGAATGGGTCGATTGGTAGGAATAACAACCACATCCAATTTATAAATATTCCACAATTCGCCTGCTTCCGTTTCTGCTGTACCGGTCATTCCAGCTAATTTTTTATACATACGGAAATAATTTTGGAGCGTAATGGTAGCAAATGTTTGTGTTGCAGCTTCTACTTTCACACCCTCTTTGGCTTCAATTGCTTGATGCAAACCGTCAGAATAACGTCTTCCTTCCATAATACGTCCTGTTTGTTCATCTACAATTTTCACCTGATTGTCAATTACCACATATTCCACATCTCTTTCAAAAAGAGCGTATGATTTCAGCAATTGATTGATTGTGTGAACGCGTTCTGATTTTATGGAATAGTTTTGAAGAATTTCATCTTTTTTTGCTTGCTTTTCTTCTTTTGTGAGCGTGGTGTTTCTTTCCAATTCTGCCACTTCATCTCCAACATTCGGAAGAACAAACAAGTAAGGATCATCGGAATTTCCCGTAATCAGGTCGATTCCTTTATCGGTCATTTCAATGGAATTGTTTTTTTCGTCAATAACAAAATAAAGTGGCTCAACGGCTTCCGGCATTCTTTTGTTATTTTGTTCCATATAAATTTCCTCTGTTTTAAGCATCGCAACTTTTACACCCGGTTCACTCAAAAACTTAATCAAAGGTTTGTTCTTAGGCATTCCTTTATAAGAACGAAACAAAGCTAAAGTACCTTCTTCACGCTCTTTTTCATTTTCCGATTTCATCAAATTTCGAGCATCGGCAAGATATTTTGTTACAAGTTGTCGCTGCGCATTTACTAATCGTTCCACTTTTGGACGCAACTCTTCAAAAAGTTGATCTTCTCCTTTCGGAATCGGTCCGGAAATAATCAATGGAGTACGTGCATCGTCAATTAATACCGAATCGACCTCATCGACAATGGCGTAATTATGAGAACGTTGCACTAAATCCAACGGACTTGTAGCCATATTATCACGTAAATAATCAAAACCAAACTCATTATTCGTTCCAAAAGTAATATCGGCAAGATAAGCTTGTCTTCGTTCTTCTGAATTTGGGCGATGCTTGTCAATACAATCTACCGACAGTCCATGAAACATATAAAGCGGTCCCATCCATTCCGAGTCACGTTTCGACAAATAATCATTAACCGTAACAACGTGAACACCTCTTCTTGATAGCGCATTAAGAAAAACTGGAAGTGTCGCAACTAACGTTTTACCTTCTCCCGTTGCCATTTCAGCAATTTTTCCTTGATGCAATACAACTCCACCAAACAATTGCACGTCGTAATGAACCATTTCCCATTTGATAAGGTTTCCGCCAGCATTCCATTCATTTTTATAAATGGCTTTATCCCCTTCAATGCGTACAAAATCGTGTTTTGCAGCTAAATCCCTATCAAAATCGGTAGCTTGAACTATCAATTCAGCGTTATCTGTCAATCGTTTTGCAGTTTCTTTTACAATCGCAAAAGCTTCTGGAAGAATCTCCCTTAAGGTATCTTCAATTTTTGAAGAAATATCTTTCTCCAATTTATCTATTTCGTTGTATATTTTTTCGCGTAAGTGAATATCGGTAGTTTCAATACTGTCTTTGAGTTCAGATATTTTATTATTTTCAGTAAGGATATTCTCTTGAATTTTATCCATCAATCCTTTTGAAAGGGCACGAAGTTCATCATTGCTTACCGTTGTTACTTTTTCGTATGCCACTTTTACCAAATCCCCTATTGGCGAAACTTCTTTCATATCGCGTTGTGCTTTGCTACCCATTATTTTTTTTAAAATATCACTTAATCCCATTGTGCTATCTGTTTTTGTGTTCTTTTTTTAAAAGTTGGAACTGTTATAATTAATCTGCAAAGGTAATTAAAAAATTTGTCCTATAATTTTTTCTTTTTAAAATCTTACCATTGAAAAGATAACGTTTTTTCAAGTATAAGTTTTATAAATCGAAAAATTACAAAATGTAGATTATTTGTACTATTTTT
>JBDHYS010000194.1:0-4184 GCA_039811505.1 Paludibacteraceae bacterium
GAGAAGGATTTTCTACTGAGATTTTAATTTTTTGAGTAGAAACACACGATACAATTGAAAGTGCTATTAAAATAAGATATAGTTTATTTCTCATCTTTTAGAGTTTATAATTGTAATAATAATCCACGTTGTCTTTTAACAAAATGTCGATTGGCATATAATTTATTTTTGCCGGTTGCTCTTTGAAAACCAAAAAGTTTGAAAGTGCTTTTACTGCATCATAACCTTGCAAATCTGTTCTTTGTGAAAGCAAAAACTTTACATCGTCATTCTTCAGAGCTTCCACATTGCCCGGAATGGCATCGTGTCCAATTAAATACATTTTCTTACGAAGATTTTCTGGTAATTTTTGAATAATATCGGCAAACTGATAAATTCTCGAATTTAGTATAATTCCTCCAACGGGATATTCGTTGTTTTCCAACAATTTAGTTAATGTTTCTAAGCCTTCTTTTGCGTTTTCAGGGTCAAATTCGATGTGTTGGATTCGCCCTCTAAAATCGGTTTCTATCAAGTAATCGATAAAACCTTTCTCTCTGTTACGCATCTGCACCGATATTTCTGAACGTTTGAATTTTATATGTGCAAAAAAGATTGTATTTAAGTTATTTGTCGATTCCAATAATAAACGAGCAGCAATTTTCCCCGTAATGTATGTGTTACTTCCAAAGTAGGAGAGGTTGTTTTGATTCGGAATATCCGAATCGATAAAAACGTATGGTACTTTATTAAAATCTAAATCTTTTGCAAACGCTTTAACAGGCTTTTCAAAAAGTGTGGCAATGACAACTCCATCGTATTCTTTTACAATAACCTGCTGTACAATCTCATTGAAAGTAGCAACATTGTATTGATCAAAATAGTAAATATCAATTTGTGTGTTGTATTTTTCAACCTCTTCCGCAGCTTTTTTGATACCTTCACATGCAAGTTCCCAATAACTTCCACTTGTATATGATGGAACAATTGCTGCAAATCTGAAATTCCTTTTTGAAGCCAAAAAACTCGCAAGAATGTTTGGCTCATAGTTCATCTCTTTTAATGCTTTTTCTACCAATTCCAATTTTTCTTTTGAAACTTTTCCACGATTGTGAATTACTCTATCAACCGTGCCAGTAGAAACGCCGGCTTTTTTTGCAATATCAACTATTTTTACTTTCATGTTTTAAGATTACTATTTTTTGTTTAGTGTGTACGCACACAAAGATATGTTGTTACTTTATATTATGAATGTATTCCACACAAAAAATCACAATATTTAACATTAATTATCTGAAACAGTCAATTTTGTACAATTTTTAGATAAGAATATAAACAGAATTAAGCTAATACGTATGAAAATTTTAAAACATCTTTGATTTTCTCTATTTTTGTAGAAATTAAATTCATTATCAACAAATAATCGTATGTTTTCAACTCCGATTCAAATTGCTAAATCAAAATTGCAGATAGAATATACCGATAAAATAATATCGATGGGTTCTTGCTTTGCTGAAAATATTGGAAATAAATTGCAGAAATCTTTTTTTGATGTGGCTATAAATCCATTTGGAGTTTTGTACAATCCACTTTCCATTACTCAAAATTTAGAAATTCTGTTGGATGAAAAGTTGTTTTTAGAAGATGATTTATTTCAGTATCAATCATTGTGGAGAAGTTTTTCACATAGCACGCATTTTAATTATATCAGCCCAAATGAAACATTGGATAACATCAATAAGTCCATAAAAAAAGGTGCAGATTATCTGAAAAATGGAAAAGTATTGCTTATCACATTTGGAACGGCTTGGATTTTTGAACACAAAGAGACGAGTGAAATTGTTGCCAATTGTCATAAATTACCTGCTAAAAATTTTAATAGAAGAAGACTATCAGTTGAAGAAATTGTTAAATCACTCCAAAATATAATTTCAAAAATTAGAACTATTAATCCAACATTGGAAATTGTGTTTTCTGTAAGTCCAATCCGGCATTGGAAAGATGGTGCTCATGAAAATTCGGTAAGCAAATCGACACTTCATTTAGCTGTAAATAGGTTGGTGGAGGAAATTCAAGCTACTCATTACTTTCCGGCGTATGAATTGATGATGGATGAATTACGAGATTATCGTTTTTATGCTGTGGATATGCTTCATCCTTCCGAGTCAGCGATTGATTATATTTGGTTACGATTTTCCGAAACATATTTTTCTACTACAACTTTTTCTATAAAAAAAGAGATGGAACAATTTTATGCCGATTTGAATCATCTTCCACTACATCCTGACACAAACGAATTTCAGCAATTTCAATTATCCGTAACAAAGAAAAGAGAAAATCTACTCCAAAAATATCCATTTTTAATGGAAAGAATTTAACTCATTTTTTTTTGTAACACTTTTGATAGTTTTCACATCTCCTCAGTCCGTTGTTGCTTACGGAAACGGCTACCGTCGTAAACGGTGTTTTTGAGTGTACCTTTACATTGCCCGAAAGCTACGATAACGAATACGACAAAGGTTATATACGTTATTACGCGCTTGATAAAGACCGGAATGTTGAAGCGCAAGGTTATTTTGACAATTTCACGGTTGGCGGCGATAAGCAAGAAACCGGAATTGATATCATTGGAAGTCCCGATGGCGCGTTGACAATGGTTAGCATGCCGAACCCCGCGCGGGAGTACGTTACATTTGTTGTCAACGGCAGTAGCAATGTGCAGAGTTGTACGGTTGAGATTTTGGATGTTTCGGGAAGAAGCGTATCGCTTTTGACGGCAGCCAATCAAAACCGGATTGTATGGAATCTGACGGACAGCAACGGCAAAAAAGTAGTTGCCGGTACTTATTTCTACCGCGCCCGCATTATCACAACGGACGGTCAGACACATACGAAATCCAATAAAATTATTGTGTTAAATTAGAGAATCCAATAAAATAATTAAAAATGGTTAGTGATAAATAAAGCAATCGTTGTCATATAAGGTAATTGAAGAGCCGATAAAGAAAGCCTTCATCGAAGTTTATTACCGACGAGTTGTATTCAGTAAATCTCGTCGCCTTATTCAACTTCAATGTGCAAGTTACAAATTGTTCTTTTGTGTTTTATCAATCATTTTTGGTATTACTACCAAAAACAACAGCCGAAAATTTCAATTCTCGGCTGTTGTTTATTTGTAAAAAATCTCTTCTTTTATGAAACAATTTTCTTAAAAAGATTTTTCATATTTACTTTTTCGTCAATAATTGTATGCAAATCGTTGACATTTACTCTGTCTTGTTCCATTGTATCTCGATGGCGAATTGTTACGCAATTATCTTCCAATGTTTGATGATCGACAGTGATGCAAAATGGAGTTCCAATCGCATCTTGACGGCGATATCGTTTTCCGATACTGTCTTTTTCATCGTACACACATTTAAAATTAAATTTAAGTGTATCCATCACTTCACGAGCTTTTTCTGGCAATCCGTCTTTTTTTACCAATGGTAAAATTGCTGCTTTTACCGGAGCTAAAACAGGGGGGAATTTTAAAACAACTCGACTGTCGCCACCTTCCAATTGTTCTTCAAAATAGGAGCCCGCCATAATGGATAAAAAGGTTCTATCCAAACCGATAGAAGTTTCAACAACATACGGAACATACGACTCATTCAGTTCTGGATCAAAGTATTTGATGTTTTTACCCGAAAATTTTTCGTGTTGTGCCAAGTCAAAATCGGTTCGCGAATGGATTCCTTCCACTTCTTTAAATCCAAACGGCATTTCAAATTCAATATCTGTGGCTGCGTTTGCATAATGAGCCAATTTGTCGTGATCGTGAAAACGATATTTATGAGCACCAAAACCGAGTGCTTCGTGCCATTTTAGTCGGAATGCTTTCCAATGTTCAAACCATTTCATCTCTTCGCCCGGACGAACAAAAAACTGCATTTCCATCTGTTCAAACTCACGCATACGGAAAATAAATTGACGTGCCACAATCTCATTTCGAAACGCTTTACCGATTTGTGCTATTCCAAAAGGAATTTTCATCCTTCCTGTTTTTTGCACATTTAGGTAATTAACAAAAATCCCTTGTGCCGTTTCGGGACGAAGATAAATTTTCATTGTTCCGTCAGAAGTTGAGCCCATTTCGGTGCTAAACATTAAATTAAATTGACGCACATCTGTCCAATTTCGAGTTCCGCTGATGGGACAAACAA
>JBDHYS010000195.1:0-4169 GCA_039811505.1 Paludibacteraceae bacterium
AATGCCAGGAAACCATTTATTATCATCAATAGAAGATATTAAACAAATGGTTGAGGATGCAAAAAAATACTTTGATTACAGAAGAATGTACGATGAGTTGGGAAAAAGCATTGATGCTGTAATGGTGGCAACTGCCGACCACACACACGCAATTGTAACTGCCGATGCAATCACTTTGAACAAGCACGTTTACGTTGAAAAACCTTTAACGCACAGTGTTTATGAATCAAGACTTTTGACAAAATTGGCAGCAAAACACAACGTAGCTACTCAAATGGGAAATCAAGGAGCTTCCGGTGCAGGAGTTCGTCAAGTGTGCGATTGGATTTGGAATGGAGAAATTGGTGAAATTACAAAAGTAGAAGTATTTACCGATCGCCCGATTTGGCCCCAAGGTTTACCTACACCAAAAGTTGCCCATAAAGTTCCAAAAACATTGGATTGGGATTTGTTTTTAGGACCAGCTCCACAGCGTCCATACAATGAAATTTATCATCCTTGGAATTGGCGTGGATGGTGGGATTTTGGAACAGGTGCATTGGGCGATATGGCTTGTCACATGTTGCATCCCGTTTTCAAAAGTTTAAAATTAGGTTATCCATCAAAAGTACAAGGAAATTCAACTCTTTTATTAGCCGATTGTGCTCCAACAGCACAAACCGTGAAATATACTTTCCCTGCCCGCGACAATTTACCAAAAGTGGGAATGCCCGAAGTGGAAGTTTATTGGTACGATGGCGGTATTCAACCGATGAGACCAAAAGGAGTTCCGGATGGAAAATCATTAAACGATTCAGGTGGTGGCGTTATTTTCCACGGCACAAAAGATACGTTAATTTGTGGTTGCTACGGAGTAAATCCTTGGTTGGTTTCAGGAAGAACGCCGAGTGTGCCTAAAACACAACGTGAAGTTACCTTGACTCACGAAATGGATTGGGTTCGAGCCACAAAAGAAAATTCTGAAAACCGTATAGAAGGAACATCTTCTTTTGCAGAAGCAGGTCCATTTAATGAAATTGTAGTAATGGGAGTTTTAGCCGTTCGTCTTCAATCATTAGAAAAAGAGCTATTTTGGGATGGAAAAAATATGAAATTTACAAACATTTCTGATAATGAAACTATCAAAACTGTAATCGAAGACGGATTTAAAATCACCGATGGACATCCCACATTTAATAAAACGTGGACTGAGCCATTAAATGCAATTCAATATGCAGAAAGCCTTATCAAACACAATTATAGAGAAGGCTGGAAACTTCCGGCAATGCCAAAATAAAAAATTAATATTAAAAATAAATTGTATGAAAAAGACTATTTTAAACATTGGTTTAATTGTACTCATTGCAACATTTGCTGCATGCGGTACAAAATCACAAAAACAATCAGAAAATCAAGAATCTATGGTACCAGAATACATTGTTGTAGATAATCCTACAGTAGATTTGTCTGAATTTCAAACAGATGCTGACGGTTATGTTGTATTATTCGATGGACAAACTTTCAAAGGGTGGCGTGGCTACGGAAAAGAAAATGTACCCGGAAAATGGACAATTGAAGACAGAACAATAAAATTTAACGGTTCCGGTGGCGGAGAAGCTCAAGACGGCGAAGGTGGAGATATTATTTTCACTCATAAATTCAAAAATTTTGAATTGGAATTGGAATGGAAAGTATCAAAAGGTGGAAATTCCGGAATCTTCTATTTGGCACAAGAAGTTCAAACAACCGACCCTACAACAGGAGAAATTCGAATGGAACCAATCTACATTTCATCACCTGAATATCAAGTGTTGGATAATGAAAATCATCCGGACGCAAAATTAGGAAAAGATCAAAATCGCCAATCGGCTTCTTTGTATGATATGATTCCTGCTGTTCCTCAAAATTCAAAACAATTTGGCGAGTGGAATAAAGCAAAAATTATGGTTTACAAAGGTACGGTTGTTCACAGCCAAAATGGTGAAAATGTAGTAGAATATCATTTGTGGACTCAACAATGGACAGATATGCTTCAAGCAAGTAAATTTAGTCAAGAAAAATGGCCCCTTGCTTTTGAATTGTTAAATAACTGTGGTGGCGAAAACCACGAAGGATATATCGGTTTACAAGACCACGGAGATGATGTATGGTACAGAAACATACGAATCAAAATTTTAGATTAACGACAATAACTTGAATTGAAAGGAGGTAATTGAATTTATACATCTCAATTCCTCCTTTTTCTTTACAAAATTTTTATATGACAAGAAAAACACTTTATATACTTGCACTTATCCTTTTCACAGGGTGTGTAAATTCAAAAATCGCGACGAACCCTAAAAGCGATAAAGAAATCTATCTACAGCTATATTCGGTAAGAAAGGATATAAAAGAAGATTTCGCAAAAACAATTACTGAAATATCAAAAATTGGATATTATGGTATTGAAGCAGCCGGTTATGCTGACGGAAAATTTTACAATTTAAGTCCGACTGAATTTAAGAACGAAATAGAAAAAGTAGGATTAAAGGTTCTTTCATCTCACATAAAATTTCCCTTGGCACAAAACACAGCTGAAACAAATTGGGAAAATGTGTGGAAATGGTGGGAGCAAGCGATTCAGGCTCACAAAGAAGCAGGAATGAAATATATTGTAATTCCTTCTATTCCAAAACCGACTAATCTTTACGACCTAAAAACATATTGCGATTATTTCAATCAAATTGGAGAAAAATGCAACAAGGCAGGTTTAAAATTGGGATACCACAACCATTCTTTTGAATTTTCTGAAATTGATGGAACAATTCTTTACGATTTTATGTTAGAAAACACAGATTCTACGAAAGTTTTCTTTCAAATGGATGTGTATTGGACTGTTTATGGTAACAAATCACCGGTAGAATATTTTCAAAAATATCCGGGTCGATTTGAGATTCTACATCTGAAAGATTACAAAGAATTGGGAGAAAGTGGAATGGTAGGTTTTGATGCTATATTGAAAAACTCACATTTAGCCGGCACAAAACATTTTATTGTGGAAGTTGAAAAATACAATTACGAGCCTCTTGAAAGTATAAAAAGAAGTTTTGAATTTTTGAAAAATTATCCTTTCTATTAAAAAAAACAATAAATCAATTATTAAATCTTAACCCAAAAAGAAGCGTATGGAAAACTTAGCATTTTATTTAGTTCCCCTATCTTCATTGATAGCTTTGGGTTTTGCCTATTATTTCTTTCGTTCGATGATGAAAGAAGATGAAGGCACAGCCACGATGAAAAAAATTGCCCAACACGTAAGAGATGGCGCAATGTCCTATTTGAAACAACAATACAAAGTTGTTATAGCAGTTTTTATTGTTTTAGCACTTATTTTCACGGTGATGGCAGTTTTCGGATTGCAAAATAGTTGGGTGCCGTTTGCATTTTTGACAGGTGGATTTTTCTCCGGATTAGCAGGATTCTTTGGAATGAAAACAGCAACTTATGCCTCGTCAAGAACTGCTTTTGCCGCCTCAAAATCATTAAATAAAGGATTGCAAATCGCCTTCCGTTCAGGTGCGGTAATGGGATTGGTTGTCGTGGGATTGGCTTTGTTAGACATTGCAGCTTGGTTTTTAATTTTAGATCACTTTGTAGAGGAAGCCGATTCCGGACACAAAATGATTATGATTACAACCACGATGCTGACTTTTGGAATGGGAGCATCTACACAAGCACTTTTTGCACGTGTAGGAGGAGGAATTTATACGAAAGCAGCCGATGTGGGAGCAGATTTGGTAGGAAAAGTAGAAGCAGGAATCCCCGAAGATGACCCTCGCAATCCAGCCACAATTGCTGACAATGTGGGCGATAATGTGGGTGATGTGGCAGGAATGGGAGCCGATTTATACGAAAGTTATTGCGGTTCGATTTTGGCAACAGCTGCACTTGGAGCTTCGGCCTATTTACTTCAACCCGATTTACAAATGAAAGCGATTTTCGCTCCAATGTTAATTGCAGCGGTCGGCGTTATTCTTTCTATTATAGGCATATTTTTAGTAAATACAAAAGAAAAGGCAGCCAGGAAAGGTTTGATGAAATCTCTGAATCGCGGTGAAAATGTTATGGCCCTTTTAATTGCTATTGAAACTTTTGTAATACTCTCTTTCTTAAAATTAGACATTTGGATTGATTTATGTTTTTCAGTAATT
>JBDHYS010000196.1:0-4163 GCA_039811505.1 Paludibacteraceae bacterium
GAAGTGAGCGGAAATACCAAATATGAGCCACCGGAACAACCAATTGAATGTGTCCCATTCGTTCGCGTCTTACTTTCTTTTCTGTAACTTCTACACCACATCTATCACACACAATTCCACGATAGCGAATTCTTTTGTATTTTCCACATAAACACTCAAAGTCTTTTGTTGGTCCAAAAATTCTTTCGCAGAACAAGCCGTCACGTTCAGGTTTGTAGGTACGATAATTGATAGTTTCTGGTTTTAACACTTCTCCACTTGAAAGTTTTAAAATTTCTTCTGGCGAAGCCAATCCTATCGATATTTTACTAAAACTACCTTTCGATTTATTATCTATTTTAAAAGCCATATTGTATTTTGACAATTTAATTTTTATACAATTTTTTTCAATCTCCGAAATAAAATTTTCTAATCCAATAATTAGAAAATATATTATTCCAAATGAACACTTAAAGCTAAGCCTCTTAACTCATGAAGTAATACATTCAAAGATTCCGGTATTCCGGGTGTTGGCATTGGATCTCCTTTTACGATTGCCTCATAAGTACGAGCACGTCCAACAACATCATCCGATTTTACAGTCAGAATTTCTTGTAAAATATTGGATGCACCAAATGCTTCGAGCGCCCAAACCTCCATCTCTCCAAAACGTTGACCTCCAAATTGAGCTTTACCTCCAAGTGGTTGTTGCGTAATCAATGAGTAAGGACCGATAGAACGTGCGTGCATTTTGTCATCAACCATGTGTCCTAATTTCAACATATAAATAATTCCAACAGTTGCTGTTTGATCGAAGCGTTCTCCTGTTCCACCATCATAAAGATATGTTTTTCCATAACGTGGAACTCCTGCTTTGTCACACCATTCATCAAGGTCATTTAATTCTGCACCGTCAAAAATTGGAGTAGCAAATTTCACTCCCAATTCTTTTCCAGCCCAACCCAAAACTGTTTCAAAAATCTGTCCTAAGTTCATACGTGATGGCACTCCAAGTGGATTTAAAACAATATCAACCGGCGTTCCATCTTCTAAAAACGGCATATCTTCCTGACGAACGATTCGGGATACAATACCTTTGTTTCCGTGACGTCCAGCCATTTTATCACCTACTCTAATTTGGCGTTTTTTAGCAATATAAACTTTTGCCATTTGCACGATTCCATTAGGTAGTTCGTCTCCAATGGTGATGTTGAATTTCTGACGTTTGATATCTGCATCAATTTCTTTATATTTATGAAGATAATTAAGAATCAATTGACGTATAAGCTCGTTTTTATGACCATCATTTGTCCATTTTGTAAGTTGAACTGTTGTATAATCAATTTCACTCAACTTTTCAGCTGTAAAACGAGAGTTTTTACTAATAATATCGGTTCCAAGATAATCTTTTACACCTGATGAAGTTTTATCTTCAAGAAGTTTTATTAATTTTTCTACCAATACTTCTTTGAGTTCAGCTGCTTTTACTTCAAATTCTTCATCTAATTTTGGAAGAAGTGCTTTATCAACTAATTTTGCTTTTCTATTTTTTTGAGCTTTTGAGAAAAGATTTCGACCTATCACAACTCCTGATAGAGAAGGTGTTGCTTTCAACGAAGCATCTTTTACATCACCTGCTTTATCTCCAAAAATTGCACGTAATAATTTTTCCTCCGGCGAAGGATCTGATTCTCCTTTCGGAGTAATCTTACCAATAATAATATCGCCCGGCTCAATTCGAGCCCCGATTCGAACAATACCGTTTTCGTCAAGGTTTCGTGTAGCTTCTTCGCTCACATTTGGTATATCTGCAGTAAATTCTTCAACACCACGTTTTGTTTCACGTACCTCTAACAATTGTTCAACCACATGAACAGATGTAAAAATGTCTTCCCTAACAACACGTTCATTGATTGCAATAGCATCTTCAAAGTTATACCCTTTCCAAGGCATAAAAGCAACTTTTAGGTTCTTTCCAATGGCTAATTCCCCTTTTTCAGTAGAATAACCTTCTGTTAAGATTTGACCTTTCTTCACATTTTCACCTCTTACAACTATCGGTCTTAAATCAATGGTTGTATTTTGGTTGGTTTTCATAAATTTTGGCAGTTTGTATTCTTTCACTGCTGGTTCAAAACTTATAAATTCCTCTTCTTCTGTTCTATTATATTTTACTTTAATAGTTGTTGCATCAACATACTCGACAGTTCCATTTGCTTCTGCTACAATTTGTGTTCTTGAATCACGAATAAGTTGTCCTTCAATTCCTGTACCCACGATTGGAGATTCACAACGAAGCAAAGGTACTGCTTGACGCATCATATTCGAACCCATTAACGCACGGTTAGCGTCATCATGCTCCAAAAACGGTATCAATGCTGCCGCAATAGAAGCAATTTGAGAAGGGGCAACGTCCATCAAATCAACCTTCTCTGGTTCCACAACAGGGAAATCTGCTCCAAATCTCGTTTTTACGGTTTTTCTAATAAATTCGCCATCATCGGTTAGTGGTGCGTTACCTTGCGCAACGACCAAATGTTCTTCATCTTCAGCTGTAAAATATTGGATTCCGCTCTCTGAAAGATCCACTATTGAATTAGTTACTTTTCTATATGGCGTGGAAATAAATCCTAAATCTGTAATTTTTGCATAAATACATAAAGATGAAATCAATCCAATATTAGGTCCTTCCGGAGTTTCAATCGGACATAATCTTCCATAGTGAGTATAGTGAACGTCACGAACCTCAAAGCCGGCTCTTTCTCTCGACAATCCGCCTGGTCCTAATGCTGATAAACGGCGTTTGTGCGTTATTTCTGCTAAAGGATTTTGTTGATCCATGAATTGGGACAAAGCATTTGTTCCAAAGAATGAGTTGATTACAGATGAAATACTTTTAGCATTTATCAAATCTATTGGTGTAAAAACTTCATTATCACGAACATTCATTCTTTCACGAATGGTTCTTGCCATACGTGCCAATCCTACTCCAAATTGGTTGTAAAGCTGCTCTCCAACAGTTCGAACCCTACGATTACTTAAGTGGTCAATATCATCTACCTCTTTTTTTGAATTGATTAGTTCTACTAAGAATTTTATGATTTCAATAATATCCTCTTTAGTTAGCACTTTAACCTCTGGATCGATATCCAAATTCAATTTCCTGTTGATTCTAAAACGTCCTACATCACCAAGATCATATCGTTTTTCAGAGAAGAACAGATTATTAATAACCTCTCTTGCACTTGAATCATCAGCAGGTTCAGCATTACGCAATTGACGATAAATATAGAGAACTGCCTCTTTTTCCGAGTTACTGGGGTCTTTTTGTAACGTATTATAGATTATTGCGTAATCGGATTGATTAGAATCTTCTTTATGTAAAAGAATTGTTTGTGTTCCCGATTCAATAATATCATCAATATGTTCATTTTCCAACACAACTTCACGATCAATAACAACTTCATTTCGCTCAATTGTTACAACTTCTCCAGTATCTTCATCAACAAAATCTTCCACCCACGATTTCAAAACACGTGCAGCCAATTTTCGACCTAAATTCTTTTTTAAGTTTGTTTTATTGACTTTAATTTCTTCAGCTAAATTGAATATTTCAAGAATATTTTTATCGCTTTCAAATCCTATTGCACGTAGCAAAGTAGTTACTGGTAATTTTTTCTTTCTATCAATATAAGCATACATCACATTGCTTATATCGGTTGTAAATTCAATCCAAGAACCTCTAAATGGGATGATTCTTGCTGAATATAGTTTGGTTCCATTGGCATGCATACTTTGTCCAAAAAACACACCGGGTGAACGGTGCAATTGAGATACAATCACACGTTCGGCACCATTAATTACAAAAGTGCCTTTGGGAGTCATATAAGGAATTGGACCTAAATACACATCCTGAATCACAGTATCAAAATCCTCGTGATCAGGGTCGGTACAGTATAATTTTAGTTTTGCTTTTAATGGAACACTATATGTTAAGCCACGTTCAAAACACTCTTCGATTGTGTATCTGGGAGGATCAATGAAGTAGTCAAGAAATTCAAGAACAAAATTATTGCGTGTATCGGCTATTGGGAAGTTTTCGGTAAAAACTTTATAAAGTCCCTCTGTTCTTCTTTTTTCAGGAGCCGTATCCATTTGAAAAAAGTCGTGGAAAGATTTTAATT
>JBDHYS010000197.1:0-4163 GCA_039811505.1 Paludibacteraceae bacterium
GTGCCTTGCCGAAAATCGGATAAATCTCCTTTTACTTTTACTTACAATCCGCAAGGAGAGAAGTTGGTACGAGTGCAAATTGCAGGGCAAATGAACGACTGGACAGCCTCGGCAACGCCTGATTTACAGCTGAATAGAGATGGTTTGTATGAGGTAGAGTTAAATTTGAGCCCAGGAAATTATCTTTATCAAATGTTAATTGATGGTGAGCAAAATCACGATGCAAATAATCCAGATAAAGTTGATAATGGTTACGGTAAATTCAATTCAATTTTGCAGGTTGATGGAGCTACCGAACAATATCCGTTGATAACAACCGACAATTATTCTAAAAATAAAATAAGACTTTTAGTCGAAAATGATTTTGAGGAGTGTTTTGTATATTGGCAAAATTACCAACTGCCCGCATCATTTATAAAAACAAAAAACAAAATCCAAAATCTCACACAATTAGAAATAACAATACCAGACGAAGCTAAAAAACTTGATCGTTCTTTTATTCGTGTTTGGGTAAGCAATAAATATGGTGTTAGTAATGATGCTTTGATAGCCTTAGAGAAAGGCAGAGTATTAGAAAACGCAAATCAACTTACACGAAAAGACAATCACGCAAAAATAATCTACTTTATTTTGGCTGACCGATTCAAAAATGGAAAAACAGATAATGATTCTCCTATGAACCGACCCGACGTTCATCCGAAAGTTGATTTTTTTGGTGGAGATATTGTCGGAATTGAACAGGTTATAGAAAGTGGATATTTTGATAAATTGGGAGTGAACACACTTTGGATTTCGCCACTTAATCAAAATCCCGAAGAACCTTACGCATATCTCCCATCAGTTCCTACAAAATTTGCAGGTTATCACGGTTATTGGCCCATATCTATGAGTAAGGTAGATCATCGTTTTGGAACAAATAACGAATTGAAACAGATGGTAAAAACAGCTCACAAACACGAGATAAATATCTTATTAGATTATGTGGCACATCATTTACACGAGCTGCATCCACTATATAAAGAGCATCCTGAATACTTTACATCATTATATCTGCCTGATGGAACAATGAACACCGAAAAATGGGACGAACACCGACTGACAACGTGGTTTGATACGTTTATGCCCACATTTGATATGTTTAATCCAAAAGTTGTAGAAATGATGTCAGACAGTGCTTTGTTTTGGATAAATGAATTTGGAATTGATGGTTTTAGACATGATGCCTGCAAACACGTTAAAAATGATTTTTGGAGAGCTTTGACCTACAAAATAAAACAAGAAAACAAGGGTAAAAACCTATATCAAATAGGAGAAACTTATGGTAGCCCTGACTTAATAAGTAGTTACTTAACAACAGGAATGTTAGACGGACAATTTGATTTTAATGTGTATGAAGATGCAAATGCAAGCTTTGCAGGGGTTGGTGAGCCGAGTTTGGTAAGACTAAATAAAGTGCTACAAGGAAGTTTTAGAACGTATGGGACTCACAATCTTATGGGATATATTTCGGGCAATCACGACAAAGCGCGTTTTATGGCATTAGCTTCTGGTGATTTAGAGTTTGGAGAAGACAGCAAAGCTGCGGGTTGGGAACGAGAAATTGGAATAACAGACAGTATTGCTTACGATAAAATGGCTCTGATGCAGACATTTATTCTTACAATTCCGGGTGTTCCTGTTATTTTTTATGGCGATGAAATAGGAATGACAGGAGCAAACGATCCTGATTGTCGTAGAATGATGAAATTTGAAAATTTAGCTGATAGAGAGAGCAAGTTATTAGCAAAAACTTCTATTTTAGGTCAATTACGAAAAAATAATCCTGTATTAATTTATGGAGATTTTATAAATTTACAAAATGAAGCAGAAAGTTGGATTTATGCACTTAAATATTTTGATAAAACTGCCATTGTAATCATAAACAACAGCAACAAAGCAAAAGATTTTGAAGTTGATATCCCATTCTCATTAAAAGGGAAAGTAAAAGCAAATTTTGGTAATAATTTTTCTCTCAAAAATAATCATTTGAAAATTAATTTACCACCTTACTCAAGTGAAGTGTTATTGTAAGATTTCAAAAACGAAGCGGCTGGCATATTTTGCCAGCCGCTTAGTTTTAAAGAAATTTTTTATTGATTTTTTTTCTTACAAGCCTTTTGCGGTTAAATAGCGCTCAGCTTCAATAGCAGCTTGACAACCAGTGCCGGCAGCAGTAACCGCTTGACGGTAATGTGGATCAGCAATGTCGCCTGCTGCAAATACACCTGAAACGTTTGTTTTTGGAGTTCCCGGAACAACTTTAATATAACCAACTTCATCCGTTTCCAAGTAATCCTTAAAAATATCGGAATTTGGTTTATGACCAATGGCAAGGAAAAACCCATCAATTTCAATGTGGACTTTTTCTTCATCAGCTTTTCCACGTCTTTTAATCAAATTTGCACCTTGCACAACTTTATCGCCTGTCAATCCTTCTGTTTCGTGTTCAAAAAGAACTTCAATTTTTGGATTGGCAAAAACTCTTTCTTGCATAATTTTTGATGCACGTAAATAGTCTTTGCGAACAATTAAGTACACTTTTTCAGCGATATTTGATAAATAAATTGCTTCTTCGGCTGCGGTATCGCCACCGCCCACTACTGCCACCTTACGGTTTCGATAGAAGAATCCATCACAAGTTGCACAAGCTGAAACGCCCGAACCAGAGTATTTTGTTTCGTCCGGAATGCCAAGATATTTAGCTGTTGCACCGGTTGCAATAATCACTGTATCTGCTTCTATCTCTTTTTCAGCATCAACTGTAACTTTATAGGGTGCATTTGAAAAATCAACGGAAGTAATCATTCCGTAACGTACATCAGCACCAAATCGTTCTGCTTGTTTTTTCAAATCTTCCATTAATTCCGGTCCGGTAATTCCAGACGGATAACCCGGGAAATTTTCAACGTCTGTTGTGGTTGTTAATTGACCGCCCGGTTGAATTCCTTCGTATAAAACGGGAGCTAAATTTGCTCGTGAGGCATAAATTGCAGCTGTATAACCAGCTGGACCTGAGCCAATAATTAAACATCTTACTTTTTCATTCATAGATATATTATTTTTTAATTTTTTTCTAAAATACTATTGCAAAGTTACAAAAATTACCTCAATTATCTCAAATCATTAATTTCTATATCTTTATAGATAGAAGGATTGAATATAAAATCGTTATTTGTAGTTTTTACCCCCTTTTTGAATTGCGAAAAGTGAATGGAATTTTTCACTCCATTTTTATTTGTAATCAAAATAGACTGAGGATTGTTAGTCGCTTTATTTATTGTCAATTCAATCGATTTTATCTCTATTTTAGTATCCAAAGGACGTAGGTGAATTAAAAAATTACCAGTTGTTTTATTAAATTCAGATTTACTAATTATAGTTTTGTCCCGATAAAGTCTGATCAACGCCAATGGATTTGTTTCAGAAAGTTCTTTTGCTGATGGCGTTGTAATGGAAACTTCATTAATGCTCGGAACATACGCCCATTGCGTTTTTCCATCGAAATAGACTTTCATCTCACCGGTTACAAATGAAAATTTATTGCCACTATTTAAATAAATTCCTTTTATTGTCTGAATATTTGCTTTTGCACCTTCTCCTTCTTGCACTTTCAGTATAAAATTCGTTTGAATAGTGTTTGATTGGAGCATTTTCATCATATTATCCAATGCGGTTTTTGCAGTTTGAGCGTTTGCAAAATTTGAAACAAATAAGAATGATAAAATTATATTTACTATTTTTGCTTTCATAGTGTCAATTTTTTTAATGAATACAATTGTTAAAAAACAATTTGCGTGCCAAATACCAAACGGTTTTACGCGTGTAGAAATATTGAAAAGAGTTTTATCACTTGTTCAAATTTAAGAGCTTGAAATGAACCAATATGTTAATTTCTTGTTTTATAATTAAATGGAAAAATTATCTTTTGAGATTAAATACTTAGAAATAA
Organism: Paludibacteraceae bacterium; assembly: GCA_039811505.1. Lineage (GTDB taxonomy): Bacteria > Bacteroidota > Bacteroidia > Bacteroidales > Paludibacteraceae > UPXZ01. The sequence goes on from JBDHYS010000197.1 coordinate 3,989, forward strand.
ATGATTTGTCAATTTATAAAGAAGAGTTGATTAATCTTTATATTTCCTCGTTTACTTTTGATGATTTTCCGCTACAAGTATCAAAAGATGAAGCAATTGCAGTAATTGATAAATCGTTACAATTGGATAGTGGAATTACATTTTTGACCAATGGAAAAATTATTGCATTGCTTTT